>CALXNS010000024.1 GCA_944389815.1 uncultured Victivallis sp.
AGAGAAGTTGGTTTTGTGTTGCTTCTTGCTTGAAATCAGGGGGTTAAAATGGTAGCCCGGGCGGGAATCGAACCCACGGCCAACTGCTTAGAAGGCAGCTGCTCTATCCTCTGAGCTACCGGGCCGAAGCTGACGACTTCATAATATGCTCGTCATTTGGCTCTTTTTCAAGTTCATTTCTATCTCTTCGCGTGAGTTTTTCGAAAATCTCACAGGCCAGGAATTCTGCCGCTTCTTCCGGATGCGTATGGCGCTCAAAATGTGATGCTCCATTCGTTCCCTCTCTGGCCGGAAGTGTCAACGGCTGATAGTGCACGTCATATTCCCGCGCCAGATGCGGCAGCCGCTCCGCTAATGGATCCGGTAACGGCGACTCTTCGTATAACGGCAGGATTGCAATATAAATTTTCTTCAGCTTCGAATTGCCGCGCAAACACTCCAGCAACGCCGCCGTCGCCCGCTCCTGTTCCCAGCCCTCCAGTTGTGAACGATGGCGACGGCAGGGCAGCAGAACCCAGGCCGTGTCTGCATCACTTTCTCCGATCACTTTGAAGTATTGCGGAAGCGACGCAAGAAGCGTATTCCAATCCCGCGATGCCGTCTGATGCTCCAATTCGATTCCGTGGGCCGCAAGTTTCCCGCTCAGAAGTTCAGCCAGACTCTTCTCTCCGTCTCCCACTTCTTCGCCAAGGAACAGTACCTTGCGCAACGGTTGCAGCTCATTACCCACCTTGCGCGGCAACTCCCAGCTGCGCAATTCATTCAACGTCGGCGCATGGAGATACAAGATTACCGTCGCTCCCGTCCGATCCACAAAGCCTTCCGGCGTCCAGAAAAACGCCTCTTCACTGTTGACCGGCAGCACCCGGACCGTCTTGTTGTCGAATTCAAAATCCGGAATCCATAATCTCAAATTCAACGCCCAATCCCCGCCCAGCTCTTCGCCGTCCAGCAGCAGCGGCCGTTTTTGAATCACGTCCGCAGCAAAACGATCGAAACGCTCATCCGGTTTCTCCGGTAAATGCCAGAACTGCGTCCGCGATTCCGGGAATTCGGAGGTCGGACGGGTCGGCGTAAGCGTCAATTCCGCATCCAATGGAAGCGGAAGCTTGGAGTTCAGTTCTATGACGCCGTTCCATACCTCATTATCATAAAGAAAATGCGGCAGCCACAATTTCATGCTCAAATCCGGACGCAGCGGCACCTGGTCGAGGTAACGACCTGAAGGCGGCACCATCAGGGAGTTCCAGCCCGCAATTCTGGGATGGATCGAAAAACCGGTCTCCCCTTTCAATGGCAGAAAAAGAAGTTTGGGCAATGTTGCCGTGGAATAATTTTTTGTGCCCAGACGCCATTCCACATCGTCTCCCGACGGTTCCAGCAACCGGATCTCCGCCATTTCATAATGGGTCTGCTTATCCGGATAGAGCAGCATCGGATTGTGCCGCTCCACCAGGGGATACCGTTTCCCGTCCCGACCTTCCAGTTTGACCGGACGAAGACGAGGCGCCGGTACTACATCGTCCGCCGTCAACGGGTGGAACTCCGTGTCGCCCGGACGGCGTAAGCGCAACGTCATGCGCCCCGCATCGCGATTTACCCGGAAACACAGTTCGAATTCATGATTTCCTGCGGGAAGTTCGATTTCCGCAGTCCGGTGTACGTCCGCTCCCGAACCGTCGCCTTCCACGGCAAGAAGTTCCTGCCCGGCAACCCGCAGCAATGTCAGGGAGTTGGTGTTCAATTCGAACTCGTGTTTTCCCGCCTCCGATACAGGAAGCAGCGCTGAAAAACGCGCCGAATAATATTCCGGCGTCTCCGGCGGACGCAGAACCAGCTGCACTTCCGAGGCCGGATATTCCTGCTGCCAGCGGCGGGAGTTCTTCAACCCCTCCAGTTCGCGGAAACAGCCGCGCGGGGCGTCTTTTCTTGCCTGCTGTTGTCGGGCCGCGATTTGCTCCAACTGTTGTTTTGTCCAGTTGAAATGGTTGACGAGCTGTCGCTTCCAACTGTTTTCCGGGCGGTTGGGATCCGCCATTTCTGCCGGGCGGCTTAACTCCAGCGCCGCATAATTTCGTGTCCCGCGTCTGGGGTGAATCAATTGACGGAAGCGAGTTTGACGTTCGCGACGAATCGAACCGATTCCCGGCAGGTCATTGAGCAGCCGGGTTCCGCTGCCCAGAGCCATCAGCAGCCGGTAGGTGCGGCGCGGCATGTGCGTGCGGTGCCAGCGGGTACTGCGTTCGATGTCGTTCAGGCGCGCCTGAAGATATTGCTCCGGAGTGCAGACCTGGCCGCCGCCGGGGAAAATCGTCAAACGTAAACGGTTCTCCGTCGGGCAGGGAACCGGATTGTCGGATCCCCACTGATCCGCCGGCGGAATTTCCTGAAACCCCAGATAAATTTCATAAACGCTGTCCGCTTTGTCCGAAGGCGCGACTGCAAGCGTGTCATTCCCATTCCGCCGGAAGGGAACACCTGTTCCGTCCGGGCGGCAGACCTTTACGCCCTGAATGGACGGCAGTATCAACCGTCGAAGATCGAGAAACCCCGGTTTCCCGGCTTCGGTCGTCGTTACCGTCAGGCGGTACTCCGCCTCGGGAACGCGCCACTCGGGCGAGGGCGCCGGGGCCGACTGCGAAGCGGCCGCGGCGGCGGCTTCGTCGCCGCGAACGAACAACGGTAACACCGCGACTACGGCGACCAACAGTGACTGCACAAGAACGAAACGCGGATATTTCATGGTTGCGATCCCTTTTCCAACTTGAACGCGACATCCGTTCGGACCGGCGGAACCTTGATCTCCGGAATGCTCCCGCCCGCTACACGAAGTGTCTCTCTTTGAAAAACTTTCCCCGTCAGCGTGTCGAACCATTGCAGATTGTATTCGCCGTCGGCGATCTTTGCCGGCAGCGTCGCCAGAATGCCGGACGTGGCGGCGAAGTTTTCCGGCGCATCCGGATATTGTTTCATCGCATCGCGGTGAAAAATCCAGCCGTAGGCGGCGTCGGGTTTCGCGACCGCCAGTCCTTCGTAACGCGGGGCGCCCTCCGGCAGTTTCAATTGCGGAGAAATGTATTGCAGTTCACTTCGCAGATCGATGCCTGCCAGATAATTGGCGAACCCGCGATAGTGCTGGTAATGATTGCCGATGTGAATGAAGTCGTGCCACCAGAGAAACGGTGTTCCGGAAAGCCGCGTGAACAGCGAACCCCACAGTCCGCTGTGCACGTCGGCAAGAATTTCCGCGCGACTGCTGCCGTGCGGATTGCCGCCGTATTCGGTGATGAGCTGCGGTTTGCCCATACGCATCGCCGCTTCGTAGGCGCGAAGATGGTCGACGAAGTGAATGCGCGTATCGCGGTAGGCGTCGCCCGCAAGATGAGTGATCGATTTCTGGGTGAAGAGATTCTTGTAGGCGAGCAGTTGGCCGTAATCGTTGCTGATATGGGTGCTGATCGGTGTGTCGGGGCGGCACATGGAGCTGATTTCCGCCGCCGCCCGTTCAGTCCAGGCCGGAACGACTCCTTCATGATAGAGCTGCGGAAAACGTTCCGTCAAGTTCACCTCGCTCCAGAGTTCGATCGCCATCAGATTCGGCATCGAGCCCCAGCGGGCGGCGATATAACGCGCCCGTTTGGAATTGTTCTTCTCCGCCTCCTGAGAACCGAAGAACTGCCACGCCTCCTGCAGAAATCCACCGTTCGCCACTGCATTGACCGAGCGGGCGTTGATCGGATTGGAGGTCCATTCCGGATCGGACCCGTTGGTGATCCGTCCGTGGTTGTCGATGATTAAATTGATGTAAACACCGTTGTTCCGGGCGCACTCCATCACGCGGTCGAGCCGGGCCGCCGCTTCAAGATTGTAGCGGCCGACCCCGTAACTTCCGGCGCGGGCCGCATCATTTTCAATGGCCATCGTCCAGCTGGCCATCCAGACTTCCACCGCGTTGATGCCGTTTTTGCCGCAGGACGTCAGATATTCATCGTAGTCGAAGGTGCCGCGATCGGGCAGGTGGCCGAATTGGAACCCCATCTCACTGCGGCGGTCGGTATTGGTGTGGATGTTCAAGCCGACCGGGAAGAAAAAACTCCCGTCGGTTCGTTCGAAAAAGGCCGGATGCGTTTTGGAGACCCGGATCAGGCCGGGCCATTTCGGGGCGGCGGGGAACTTCTCACTCGAATCGGGCGACTGCTGCCCGGGCGCGACGTTTCCGGTTGGTGTTATCGTGCAGGCGGTGAAGTTCCTCCACGAACTTTCCTGAATTTTTTCCTCCGCGCCGTCACGGACGAGCAATCGAACCGCATAGTTTCCCTTTTCCGTCGGCGTGAAGCGCATCGCCCAGTATGATTCGCCGACCGGGATGTCGATTTCGCGTGTGAAATGACGCTCGCGCCGGTAATCGCGTGTGTAGAACGCGGGATATTTCCGCACGGAACCGTCCGGGTACTTCAATTCGAAATCCACCGCGATTTCGTCCGGATCGAACGGGTTGAAATAATCGCGCGTCAACTGAAATTTTCCTTCAACCAGCGCGTTGACCTCTCCCGTCGCCGGCAGTTCCCAGTCGAGAATTCCGAGCGGAGCTTTTTTCCTTGTTCCGTCGCGGCGAAGGTTGCGGCACTCCAACGTTCCCTCGACGGCGTCATTGGAATAAACCGAAATGCCGGCGATGAAGAGTTCCGCCGCCGCCAATGCGTCGAAACCGCCGAAATGGCCGACCGGGCGCCAGTATTCGCCGCGCCGGTCAAGCGGCAGTTGGAGCGTCTGCCATTTGCCGGGGGTGATTTCAAAAATTTCGATGCTCTGGAACCAGTGCCCCTCTTTGTTCTTGAAGAACAACACCGCGGGAATGGACTTGTCCGTACCGCTCAGCCGCACGTCAAGTGCGAGGTTCGCCGTCTCAAACTGCTCCTTCTGCGGCCGGAACGTCCGATGATCGGGTTCCTTGAAAATCTGGAGCGAACCGGGAAAACGGAACGACGCCTTCGCTTCCGGCGCCGGTTGTTTGCCGGTTCCGGAATCCGCATACCAGGTTCCCGCAATCTCGCCGCCCGTCAGCGAAAATGCCGCAAGCAGCGCCAGGGACAAACCGATTTTAAGTTGTCGTATCATGAATCATAATTCCTTGAGCAATCGGTTGAACGGACTTTTGTCGCGTGCGGAATCCAGATCTTCAACGACCCGGGCGACCTCTTCCATGCCGGTTCGGTTGCTCAGATGATCGATTCCGACCCGGTCGAGCATTTGCTCCGCATCGTGAATGCGCATTGTTTCAGTCGGTCGTCCGGGGACGAAGCCGCATGCCTCCGGCGCGGGGCTTTCGTTGTTTCGCACCCGGCAGAGCACTCCCGCGTCGCAGAGTTCATTGAGCAGTGCGAGCGCCGTGACCGGGGGGAGGGGGATTTCGCGCAGCAATTCTCCGGCCAGAGTCGGTCCCTGTCCGGAGGCGAAATTACGGTAAACTCTCCGGGCGAGAGCGACTTCATATTCCCGGCGGAGCCGTTGGCTGAGCAGTTCATCCCGGGTGCGGTCGAAGAAGCCGCTTCCGATGTTCTGGCGAACGAAGGAGAATTCCGCGCCGAGCAGCGTGATTTGCCATGACCATTGCAGCCAGATCAGAAAGAGCGGCAGCACGGCGAAGGTTCCGTAGATTTTATTGTAACGGAAGAGACTGCTTTGCAAATACAGGAATCCGTCCTGAAGCAGTTGGAAAAAGACTCCCGCCACGATTCCCGCACAGAGCGCCGACGTAAACCGCACCTTCGTATTCGGAGCGAGGAGGTAGATCAATGAAAAGATGATGCTCACCAGTACGATCGGGAAAAATTCGATCCCGAACCAGAAAAATCCGCCTCCCCATTTCGCCACCAGCGGAAATTCCGCGAGCAGGTGGTTGAACATCTTCCGCAGCACCGGCCCGGCGCTCCCGAGGATCACCAGCACGATCGGCATCACCATCAGAATCGCCAGGTAATCGCTGAGGCGGCGGAAAATATTTCGTCGTTTCGGCAGCAGCCAGACGGCGTTGAACGCGCTTTCGATGTTGCTCGAAAGCCAGACCACCGTCCAGAAGAGCGCGATTACGCCGACGCCGGCAACCAGTGAACCGTGGGTTTGTTCCAGGGTCGTGTAGGCGAAACGATAGATCCAGTTGAGCACCTCGCGCTGATGGCTGAATTGTTCGGCCAGCAGCGCGTGAAGGCGGCCTTCCAGTTCAAAACCTTTGGCGATGCCGAAGCTCAGCGCCGCCACCGGAACCACCGCGAAGAGTGTATAATAGGTCAATGCGACGGCGCGCTGGGCGATCTGATCGGCCTGGAAACGCTTGAGAGCGTACCAGAAGATCCGGATGAACTTCGCCAGAAAATTCAATTCCCGGTACGGATAGTCCGTTCCGAGGATATACAACCCGATCCAGTCGCGCCGTCTGTCATCACTCATGCGTACGTTACTTCCCTGACTGTTGTTGCTTTGCCCAGGAGTCCTTGAGCGTTACCGTGCGGTTGAAGACCGGCGCGCCCGGACGCGAATCCGGGTCGACGGCGAAATATCCGATCCGTTCGAATTGGACTGCCGTTCCGGCAGGAAGTTCCGCGAGCGCAGGTTCGATGTACGCCGTGACCACCCGCCGGGAATCCGGATTCAATTCCGTCAGGAAATCGACTCCGTCGGCGCCGGGCTGTTCGGTTGTGAAGAGCCGGTCGTAAAGCCGGACTTCCGCCTTTTTCGCCGAAGCGCCGGAGACCCAGTGGATCGTCCCCTTGACCTTGCGTCCGTCGGGCGCGCTGCCGCCGCGGGTGGCCGGGTCGAAGGTGCACTTGAGTTCCGTTACGTTGCCCGCTTCGTCATAAACGACCTCTTCGCACCGGATGAAATATCCGTAGCGCAGCCGTACCTCCCGGCCCGGGGCGAGCCGGAAATATCCTTTCGGCGGTTCCAGCATGAAATCGCTCCGTTCGATGTAGAGTTCACGGCTGAATTCGAGCTTGCGGCTGCCGGCGGCGGGGTCTTCCGGATTGTTGATCGCGTCGAGCGGTTCGACGCCCTCGGCCGGATAATTGGTGATCGTCACCTTCAACGGGTCGAGCACTGCGAGGAAACGCGGCGAAGTGGCGTTCAACTCCTCCCGGACGCAGTGTTCCAGAAGCGCCACATCGGTAAGCCCGTCGAATTTGGTGATTCCCACCGTTCGGCAGAAATTGCGGATCGCCGCCGCCGGAATGCCCCGGCGGCGCATCCCGCAGATGGTCGGCATGCGCGGGTCATCCCAGCCGGAAACGTAGTTTTCCCGCACGAGCTGCAATAACTTGCGCTTGCTCATGACCGTGTAGCTTAAATTCAACCGCGAGAACTCCGTCTGGCGCGGCCGGTTCGGAAACGTGAAGCCGAGCGCATCGAGCACCCAGTCGTAGAGCGGTCGGTGAATTTCGAATTCCAATGTGCAGAATGAATGCGTCACCCCTTCGAACGCATCCTCCAATGGGTGTGCGAAGTCGTACATGGGATAAATGCACCATTTATCCCCGTGCCGGAAATGATGCACCCGCCGGATCCGGTAGATGACCGGGTCGCGCATGTGAATATTCGGCGAGGCCATGTCGATCCGGGCGCGGAGAACCATTTTGCCGTCTTCGAATTCGCCGGCGCGCATCCGGCGGAAGAGATCGAGGTTCTCTTCGACCGAACGGTTCCGGCCGGGGGATTCCCGGCCCGGAATGTTGAGGTTGCCGCGGTATTCGTCCCACTCCTCGGGCGTGAGGTCGCAGACGTAGGCTTTGTTGAGGGTGATGAGTTTTTCGGCGCATTCGTACATCCGGTCGAAATAATCGCTCGCATAATAGAGCCGGTCGCCGAAATCGAACCCCAGCCACCGGACATCCTCCGCGATCGACGAAACGTATTCGGTATCCTCTTTCGTCGGATTGGTGTCATCCATGCGCAAATTGCAGTACCCGCCGTTTTCTGCGGCGACGCCGAAATCCAGGCAGATCGCCTTGGCGTGACCGATGTGCAAATATCCGTTCGGCTCCGGCGGGAAGCGGGTTACGACCTTGCCGCCGAACTTGTTGTCGCGGAAATCTTCGGCGACCATCTCCCGGATGAAGTCGCTCGGAACATGATTGTTTTCAACGCTGTCGGACATGATATGAAAATTCCTGTTTTGACGAATCGCAATTTAATTTTACGCCTTCCTGATAACATACCACGGGAACGTATTTTTTTCCAGTGACCGCCGCCGCGGATTTTGCGACAAATTCCGATTTTCCCGCGCGGTGTCCGCCGCGACGGAGAAAAACGCCCGCGTCTCCCGAAGCGGAGGCGCGGGCGCTGCGGAATTCTCCACCGTTTCAGCGATGAAGCTCTCAGCCGAGCCTGATGGCCGCCTGAGCCGCCGCCAGCCGGGCGATCGGCACCCGGAAGGGACTGCAGGAGACGTAATTCAACCCTTCCCGGTGGCAGAACTCCACCGAACGCGGATCGCCGCCCTGTTCGCCGCAGATGCCGATCTTGAGCTGCGGCCGGGTGGAACGTCCGCCCTTGACCGCGATGTCGATCAACTTGCCGACGCCGGACTGGTCGATCGTCTGGAACGGGTCCGCTTCGAGCAGTTTTTTGTCAAGATAAGCGCCGAGGAAACCGCCGATGTCGTCGCGGCTGAATCCGAACGTCATCTGCGTGAGGTCATTCGTTCCGAACGAGAAGAATTCCGCTTCGACGGCCATTTCGTCCGCCAGCAGCGCCGCGCGGGGAATTTCGATCATCGTGCCGACCTTGTAATCGAGCCGGGCCGCGGGGAATTTCTTCGCAACGCCCTCGGCGACGCCGGCAAGAAGTTTCTTCTGGAACTTCAGCTCCGATACGTCGCACGTCACCGGAATCATGATCTCCGGATGGCATTCGGTGCCTTCAATCTGCAGTTCGGCGGCGGCTTCGAGGATCGCCCGCATCTGCATTTCGGACACCTCCGGGTAGGTCACGCCGAGACGGACGCCGCGATGACCCATCATCGGATTGGTTTCGTGCAGCGCATCGGCGCGCCGGGCGATTTCCGCTTCGTCGATTTTCAGCGCCGCGGCCAGTTCCCGGCGCGCTTCCGGCGCGTTCGGCACGAATTCGTGCAACGGCGGATCCAGCAGCCGGAACGTCACCGGCAGCCCCGCCATCGCCACCAGCGTCGCCTTGACGTCGTTCTTGACGAAGGGGAAGAGTTCATCGACTGCCCTGCGCCGTTCTTCCGGCGTCGAACTCAGGATCATTTTACGCAGATGGAAGAGCGGTTTTTCGCTGTTTTTGCCGTAGAACATGTGCTCGGTCCGGAAGAGACCGATTCCTTCCGCTCCGAAGGCGCGCGCCACCGTCGCGTCGGCCGGATTGTCGGCATTGGCGCGGACGCCGAGCTTGCGGAAGCTGTCCGCAAGTTCCATGAAGTGTTTCAACTTCGGATTTTCACTCGAATCCATCGTGCCGACCGCACCGCTGTAGACGTAACCGCGGGTGCCGTTCAAACTGATCGTGTCGGTATCACGGTAGACTTTGCCGCCGACCTTCATCGTGCCGGCGACCTCGTCGATCTCCAGGGAACCTGCTCCCACGATGCAGCATTTGCCCCAGCCGCGGCAGACCAGCGCGGCATGGCTGGTCATTCCGCCCCGGGCGGTGAGAATGCCGCAGGCGGCGCGCATGCCTTCGACGTCTTCCGGATTGGTTTCCTCACGCACCAGAATGACCGCTTCGCCCTGCGCCGCGGCCTTGACCGCCTCTTCGCTATTGAAGACGATCCGGCCGACCGCACCGCCGGGACCGGCGGGCAGGCCGCGGGCGATGAGCTGCGCCTGTTTTTCGGCGGCGGGATCGAGGATCGGATGGAGCAGTTCGTCGAGCTGGGACGGCGAGACGCGCAGCACGGCGGTTTTCTCGTCGATGAGTTTTTCCGCCAGCATATCCATGGCCATGTTCAATGCGGCGGTGCCGGTGCGTTTGCCGACGCGGCACTGAAGCATGTAGAGCTTGCCCTCCTGAATCGTGAACTCGATGTCGAGCATGTCATGGTAATGATGTTCCAGCGTGTTGCGGATGTCGAAGAGCTGCCGGTAGAGCGCCGGATAAAGTTCTTCCATCGACTTGAGCGCCTTGTTCTGTTCGTTGCGCGTGTCGTTGTTGAGCGGATTGGGGGTGCGGGTGCCGGCGACGACGTCTTCGCCCTGGGCGTTGATCAGCCATTCCCCGTAGAATTTGTTATCGCCGGTCGCCGGGTCGCGGGTGAAGGCGACGCCGGTCGCCGAACTGTCACCCATGTTGCCGAAGACCATGCTCTGGACGTTGACGGCGGTGCCCCAGTCGTCGGGAATGCCTTCGATCCGGCGGTAGGAGATCGCCTTCCTGCCGTTCCAGCTTTTGAATACCGCGCCGATGCCGCCCCAGAGCTGTTCGCGGGGGTCGTCGGGAAACTCTTTTCCAAGCGTTTCGCGGATCCGTTTCTTGAATTCGCCGCAGAGATATTTCAAATCTTCGACCGAAAGATCGGTGTCGGATGCGTAATGTTTCTTCTCCTTGAGCTCTTCCATCATCGCGTCGAGCTGTTTGCGGATGGCTTTCCCTTCGGCCGGTTCAATTCCTTCGGCCTTTTCCATGACCACGTCCGAATACATCATGATCAGCCGCCGGTAGGCATCATAGACGAACCGTTCATTGCCGGTTTTGGCGATCAGCCCCGGGATGGTGGCGCTGGAGAGCCCGACGTTCAGCACGGTTTCCATCATGCCCGGCATCGAACTGCGGGCGCCGGAACGGCAGGAGACGAGAAGCGGATTTTCCGCGTCGCCGAATTTCATGCCCATGATTTTCTCGACGGCGGCCAGAGCCGACTCCACCTGCGCGGCGAGCGCCGCGGGCATCTTTGCGCCTTCGTTGAAATAATCCACGCAGCACTCGGTCGTGATCGTGAATCCCGGCGGAACCGGCAAGCCGAGCGAAGCCATCTCCGCGAGGTTGGCGCCTTTGCCGCCGAGCAGCTCCTTCATCGAACCATTGCCTTCGGAATTGCCGCCGCCGAAGGAATAGACGTATTTTTTCTCCGTCATGAAATGCGTTCTCCTGTTTCTTTAGTTAAAATTCTCAAATGCCCGTAAAATTGCTTTTTTCTGCGGATTCTTCTCCAGACCGAAGAGCATGAAGGAGCCGCGCACCACCACCGGATATTTGATTCCGATGATATAAGTGCATTTTTCCTCGGCGATCCGTGCCAGACGTTTCCGTTGGATTGCGGAGTTCTGGTCGTATTTGTACAACCCGATCTCCGAACCGTTGATCATGTAGGCGACGCCGCTGGTCGCCCGGAAGGGCGCGGGGGAGATTTCCCGCATTCCTTCCACCGTCAAGCCCTGCTGTTCCAGTTGAACCTTGAAGTCCTCCGGAAGAAGATAATTGTTGTTGACCGACATGCAGCCGGAAAAAAACACGAGAACCGCCGCAACCGCCAGCATTCGTGTCAGTGAACGAACCGCAAGGAACATGATTATTGAACTCCTTTCCCGATAATCAGACAAATTCCCGCCATAATCTAATGCATAAATCCGTGAAATACAAGCATTGAAATCAGGGAAACCGGAAAATTTGCCGACAGCGCGACTCTTCCGTCCGCACCGCCTCTCGGGACGGCATGACTTCAACGTGCCGCGACCGGACGCCGCCATAGCGTGGCGTGAACCCCGCAGGGGACTCCGGCTCCGGGCGAATGATAATAGACGATCCGCCGAAATAACCGGACAATGTTCCGGCAGGATATTGACAGATGGTTTCGTGACAAACGTCGGAAAGAAGCTGTGGCATGGGTAAGAACTCCTGCTTTGGGCAAGATGAATGTTTATGAGGCGTTTCCGGAGATCTGAAATCCTATACGTATTTCTGGCGCGTTTTCAAGGGATGAATGGAAAAAATCCGGTTTTTCAACTGCCCGGATTTGAAAAAACAGCAATGAGCCTTTATAATAAAAGTGTATACACTATAATTTAAAATTTTTCTGGAGTTTTTTTATGGATCATCTGCACCCCCTGTCCGGAGTCATTCCCCCGCTTGTCACCCCGCTGCTGAATGCCGACACGCTTGACGAAGCCGGTTTCGGCCGCCTGATCGAACATGTTCTTGCCGGTGGCGTCCACGGTGTTTTCGTGCTGGGGACGACCGGGGAGGGGCCGGGGCTTTCCCGGGACGTGCGTTACGCGGTCGTTTCCGAAGCGTGCCGCCGGGTGGCGAAACGGGTTCCGGTTCTGGTGGGGATCAGCGACAGTTCCTTTACTGAATCGATCCGTCTGGCCGAACATGCCGCCGCGTGCGGAGCCGATGCCGTCGTGCTTGCGCCGCCGTACTATTTTCCCGCCGGACAGCCGGAGCTGCTCGAATACGTGCGGCATCTCGCGCCCCGGCTGCCGCTGCCGCTTTTCCTTTACAATATGCCGGCGATGACCAAAATCGATATTTCCGTCGATACGCTTCTGCGCGCGGCAGAACTGGAGAACATCATCGGATTCAAGGACAGTTCCGGCAATATGATCCGATTCCACGAATATCTTGACGCCTTCCGCGACCGGGCGGATTTCTCGCTGTTGATGGGGCCGGAGGAACTGATGGGCGAGGCGGTGTTTTTCGGCGGTCACGGCGGGATCGCCGGCGGCGCGAATCTCTGCCCGGAGCTTTTTGTCTCTCTTTATGAAGCTGCGCGGCGGCACGAGGCGGAACTTCTGCTGCAGCTGCAGCGCAAAGTGTTCCAATTGCGGCGGCTCTATTTCTGCGGACAATACACGTCAAGCACCATCAAGGGGATCAAATGCGCGTTGTCGCAACTGGGAATCTGCGGCGACTTCATGGCTGAACCCTTCCACGCCTTCCGTGAACCGGAACGGTTACGGATCAGACAGCTGCTCGATGAAATGAACTGGCCGGGCAGGGAGGCATGATGGAAAAATCGTTCGTGATCGGCATTGATTTCGGCAGTAATTCGGTGCGCGCACTGCTGGTCGATGCGCATACCGGCGAGGAGTTCGGTTGTGCCGGGGCGGGATATCCCGGCGGGGCACAGGGAATTTATCTTGATCCCGCGCGGCCGCTGCTGGCGCGCCAGAGTCCGAGCGGGTTTCTCGAGGCGATGCGCGAATGCGTCGGCGCTGCGCTCACTCAGGCGTCGGCGCAACCGCAGTTCGATCGTTCGCGAGTGGTCGGCATCGGCGTTGACGGCACCGCGTCTTCCCCGCTCCCGGTCGATGAAAGGCTGCGGCCTTCGATCCGCGTTTCGAGGCGAACCTCAACGCGTGGTGCTGGATGTGGAAGGATCACTGCGCGATGGCCGAGGCTCGGGAAATTACCGAACTTGCCCGCGAACGGCATCCGGAATACCTCAGTCGGTGTGGCGGAAGTTATTCGCCTGAATGGTATTGGGCGAAGATTCTGCACTGTCTGCGCATTGATCCGGCGGTTTTCCATGCGGCATACGCCTGGCTGGAATTGCCCGATTTCATTCCGGTGGCGCTCGGCAAGATCGATCGGTTTGACGCATTTCACCCCGGTGTCTGCGCCGCGGGGCACAAAGCGCTTTACTGCCGCAGTTGGGGCGGATATCCTCCGGTGGAGTTTTTCGCCGCACTCGATCCGGCTCTGGGGAATTTGCGCAAACGCATGCCCCGGGGCGCGCTCGATCCCGGTGAAGTTGCCGCGCATCTCGCGCCCGAATGGGCCGAATGCTGGGGCATTTCCGCCGGAATTCCGATCGCTTCCGGGATGATCGACGCCCATGCCGGAGCAGTCGGTGCCGGTGTGGGGGAGGGGCGCATGGTCAAGATTCTGGGGACTTCAAGCTGCGACATTCTGGCGGTGCCGGAGCACGGGAAGATTGAAGAGATTCCCGGCATCTGCGGCCTGGTGGAACACTCCGTATTGCCTGACGCGGTCGGCATCGAAGCCGGGCAGGCGGCGGTGGGAGATATTTTCCAGTGGTTCGTCCGCAACATCTGCAACGGCGACGGCGCGCTTTTCGCCCGGCTCGAAGCCGAAGGCGCCCGGCAGGCGCCCGGCGGGCATGGGCTTCTCGCTCTCGACTGGTTCAACGGCAACCGCAACATTCTCTGCGATCAGAATCTCTCCGGCCTGGTCGTCGGCATGACGCTTCAGACGACCCGGGCCGAACTCTACCGGGCGCTGGTGGAGTCCGCCGCGTTCGGGGCGCGCAGGATTGTGGAACAGCTTGAAAAATATCGCGTCAGGATCGACGAGGTGATCTGCTGCGGCGGAATCGCGGCGAAATCGCCGTTCCTGATGGGAATTTACGCGGATGTCTTGAACCGGAAACTGCGCGTTTCCGCTTCGGAAGAGTGTTGTGCGCTCGGCAGCGCGGTTCTGGCCGCGGCGGCGGCGCGTGTTCAGGAATCGGTCGCCGCCGCGCAGCGGGCGTTCTGCCGCTTCAGTGCGACCGAATACACGCCAGACCCCGAACGGCATCGCGTGTACATGGAACTTTATGAACTCTATTGCCGTTTGCACGATCAATTCGGCGGCGTCTCCTCTACCGCCGTTCTTGGAGATGTGATGAAGCGCCTCTCCGCGCTTGCCCGGCGCGCCGGCGGCCTTCATCAGGCATGAAAACCGCCGCGGAAACCATCGGTTTTCCGCGGCGGAAAAGTGGGGCCGAGGATAAATTTTCGCACGGTCTCCTTCACCGGTTCCGCATCGGAATGACCGGCCCGGAACCGGCGAATCCGGCGAGCACCTCCGGCGCGTGCGGAATTTTTTCCGGTGCGGCCGCAACGGCTCCAGCTGCCGCAATGGCGCGATCAATGGAAACCCGGCGCTGATATTTGGCGTGAAGTTTCCGACAGAGGCGATAGACGTTTTCCGCCTTCCGGGGAGGCGGCAACTCGTGCCGATGCGGATATTTCCGCTCGAAGTCGCGATAGAGCGAACGGTAGAACGCATCGCTTTCCAGCGTCGGGCGCCCGATCAGGCGGGGAAGATTCTTCTCGTCCCGGAACTGATTTTTCGCCAGCAGCGATTCGACGTAATCGAAGAAACGTTTCCAGCGCACCATGTAATACCCCGAAAGCAATCCGTTCCACTCCCGGCAGCAGTAATCGAAGAGCGGTTCCGGCCGATCGACCGGCCCCCACAACGTCAACAACAGCCGGGCGTTCCATTCGTAATAATCGGCCGCTTCCGGGGTATTCCCCCAGCGCCGGGCCGATTCGATCCAGCGATCGAGCCGGAATTCATCGCGACACCCGAGCAGCCGGTCGCAGTCGTCCATCAATTCGAGGAACCGTTCTGCGGCGCGTCGGAATCCATCTGCATCCCGGCGCGCATGAGTTGCCCGACACTCCCTGAAGAAGGTCATGCCCAGCGCGGAAAGCGCCTGCCGTCCGAGATCGACCAGATCGAATTCATATCCGGACGTGTGCGGTTCCACCTCCGGTGCGGCGTCCAGCAGTGCCCCCCAGGCCGGAAAGAACCGTTCCGGCGTGTCGCTCTCCTTGAAACCTGCCCAGGCGTTGGCCCGGTCGATCTCCAGTCCGGGGCGGGCTGCGAAAACCGGATCGCCGCGCCGTTCGGTGTAGACGTCGCGCAGCATGATTTGCCACGCGCGGCGTGCCGCGGGAGAGTGTGTACCGTAACGGCAGCGCAGATATTCCGCAAGCCATGCGTCGAGATCGAGTTCGCCGCCGGTCACGGCGGTGTCGAACACCAGTTGAAAGAGCACCGGATTGTTGCCGATGCTCTCCGGAAACGCTCCGGCACCGACCAGATTGGAATATTTTCTGCGCCGTTCCGCCACCGTGGCCGGAATCGCCGCAAGATTACCGCCGATTTCGGTCTGGCCGCCGAAACTGTGAATCGTCCCCCACACGGTCGGCACACCGTAGAGGCCGCCGGTTTCCTCCAGCCGTTCCTTGCCGATATCGAGCAGCAGCAGATGTTCCGGCGGGATTGCTTCGATGATTTCCCGCCGTTCGCTCCACGCCTGCATGACCCAGACGGCTTCGGGATCGACGTCGAGCAGAGTTCGGGCGAGATTCCGCCCGCAGCTGGAGAGATATTCCGAAGCGTCGTCCGGGATGATCTGTTCGTGAAAGAGATCGATCCCGTAATGGTGACTCGTGCCGAAAAGCTCGATCAATTCCTTCAAAAACACTCGCGTGACCGAGGCGAAAAGCGGATCCGCCGGATCGAGCATCACCACCGACGGGAAATTGCTCCAGGAGGGATTGCGGATGTAATGCGCCTCCGGATGCCGTTCGGCGAAGAGCGCCGGCACGTGGCCGTTGAAGCCCGGCAGAATCGGAGTCATGCCCCAGGCGCGTTCACGTTCGAGGATGCGGCATCCGAGTTCGGCGTGGGACTCGATCCACTCCATCGGCAGCGGACCGGCGTGGCTGTCCATGTTGCTCATGTATTGCCACGGCAGGAAGGCGGGACCGGAGAGAAAATGCCGGATTTCGTCGTCCGAAAGGTCGAATTGCCGCAGTGTCCGCAGCCAGACCATCTCCATGCCGGTGATTGCAAGCGGCATGTTGATCGCATTGAGCGCCATGAAATCGATCTCCCGTTTCCATTGCGCCCAGTCGTGCCAGACCAGCGAATAACCGAATGTGCAGTAATTCAAATACGGCCGGAAGCGAAGCGGCAGTTCCCTCCGGATCGTTTCCCCGACCGTCACGTCGCGTCCCGGTTCCGCGGCGTGGTCGCCGCACCACGACCAGTGGAAATGCAGTTTTTTGCGCAGGAAACAGTGCGCTCCCGCCGCCAGCGCCGACGAGGTCGAGGCGCGCAGCAGAATTTCGCGGTTGCCGCCGTCGGCGAGCGTGAAGAATTCCGCGTCGTCATTGCCGGTTAATTCCAGCCGGAAGCGATCCGCGCAATCCGGCGCAACCGAGCGCAGCAATTCCTGTAAGAGAACAATGGAATCCATGGATGCACTACTACTTTTTTCGTATCAGTTCGAAGACGAAAACCCCTTCCTTGAAGGCGGCATTGTCGATTTTGAAACACCAGAATCCATTCTCCTCCCGGACGGGGAGGGTGCCGATCCGGCTTCCTGAAATGTTCAGCGCGTGAACTTCAAGCGTATTTTCCGCGCCGCGTTTCACCTGAATTTCCGCGGTGCCGCGCCGCAGCAGCAACGGCAGTTCACCCCATTCTTCAAGGATCGTCTGCTCCCGGTCGCGGAAGGTGATGTTCGAATTCATCACGTCGGTGAGGAAGAAGAGCAGCCGGTTTTCCGCGTCGGCGAGCGTTCCGGAACCGTTGACGGTCAGAAGGAACGTTCCGAAGGTGTCTGACTGGGAGACGGCGAATTCTGTTCCACGGGCCGCGCTGCCTGCGGGCAGCACGAAGCCTTCACTGCGGGGAGTGCGCATTTCAAATGTGCCGCGCACCGCGTCAAGCGTGAGTTCGCCGGTGTCGCTCCGGTAGACGCCGTTTTCCGGGGCCGGGGCGATGTCGAGCTGCGCGCATTCGCGGACGAAGTCGGGCGCACCGGCGAAGAGAATCCGATCGATGCCGTCGACGTGCGCATCCTTCCGGGCCGAAACCGCCAGCGGCAGTTTCCCATGGAACGTCGCCGCGTCAATCGAACCGATGCCGGTCTGCAAACCGAGTTTCGTGTAATCGGCCGGATAGACCGAATATCCGGCGAAATCCTGACTGGTGAAAACAAAGGGAATCGCTTTTTCCGTATTCTTCACATCGAACCTGCGGAAGAGCAGCGCTCCGATCCGGTCGGCCATCATGTTCAGCGGATCGCGGCTGGTGTCGAAGAGGTCCGGGCGGGACGCTTCGAACATTTTGGTGTCGAAGTGCGAATAGGCGAAACGGTAAAGCCCCGTCCAGTTCTGGAAGCTCGCGTATGCTCCCATCAGCAATCCGCCTTCACCGCGGTAATGGTTCGGAAAGCCGTAATCGAATTCGGTGATGAAGAAGGGTTTCCCGAGAATCCGGCAGGCCATGCCGAGCCGGGGAACCGCGGCGAAATTCGTAACGGCGCTCTCCTGTTTGTAGAGGTGCGGCAGCTGCCACGGTTTTTCAATGAAGACCGGGTGCTCCCAGTAACCGTGGAAATCGACGTAATCGAGCATCGACCGTTCGGCGGTCTGACTGAGTGATTCCCCGTTGTTGTTGTCGGTCAAAATTGCCTTGACACCGAGTTCATCGCGCAGAAAATTGGAGATCCGCAGCCAGGATTCCTTCTGCATGTCGAGGATGAAACGATTGAATTCCGGGGCGTCCGAGAATGCTTCCGGCATGGTGATGCCGCGGGCAGTGCACCATTTTTCGAAGGCGGCACGGTAGATTTCCGGCAGCTGCGGATGTTCCTTCCACGGCGCGGGCATCAGATTTTCATTGACGGTGCAGATCGCGAAAATCGCCGGATCGTTGCGCCATTCCAATCCCGTGTAGGGGTTCTCGTGCGTCAGCAGCAACCGGGCGAACGCCTTGAAATTCTCCTCCACCGCGGGCACCACCGGCATCGCCGCGCGGAAATCGTGCAGATCGCGGATCCGGATGCCGCCGACGTCATCGGGATGCGGCAGCCGGTAGGTGTAGAGATCAAATGTTACATAAATGCCCGCATCCTTGAGTCTGGCGATCAGATAATCGATTTTATCCAGCCGTTCCGCATCGAGTTCCAGACGGTTGCCGGAACGCTCCGTGAGCATGAGATCGTAATGGTGAATGCGTACCGTATTGAACCCGAGCGCCGCGAGACGGCGTGCGAGTTCCGCGGCGCGGTCGTGGTCGAGCACGTTGGCCGCCCAGCAGAGGTTGACGCCGTAGAAGCGCACCGGTTCTCCCGGCCGCTCCTCGAACTCCAGATTCGGGCCGACCGCCTTCACCCAGCCGAATTTTCCGGCGGGTGCGTCGTTGAGTGCGGACCAGTCGAGCGCGGAACCGGGCGTGACTTCGAGTCGATACTGGAACGGCACCCACTCCTTTCCGGCGGTGATCACGCTTTTTTCCTGCGGCAGCAGCGCGGCGACGTTGTCGCCGATCGAGACGGCAGCCACCATCCAGACGGCGGCACCGGTTGGAATGAAGCGGAGCGATTGAATGCGTTTTCCCGCATCGAGATCGAATCCGGACAAATAAAGCGTCGTCTCCGACTGCGGATTGCGTCCCGTCCACGCCGGAACGGCGTTGTCGGCCCGGAGCCGCCCCCACCAGTTGCAGACGTCGCGGTTGGATTCGACGGAGAATTCATCGCGTGTGCCGTCTTCGTAAGTCACCTCGATCGTGCCAACCGGACGGATATCCTCCGGCGCCCAGCTCAGGGCGTGGAGCAGATACAGTTTTTCCCCGGCGCAGCCGACGTTGTCGAGCCGTGCCTCCTTCAGAAAATAATCGCGGTCCGGCCCGGCGAAAATCATCGCCGAACGCCCGCCGTTCGCTGCCGGATCGATCAAGTCGAACGTGACGTCGCACGTTTCGAATTTCCCCGGCACGATGTCACGCACATCGTTCTCCCCCTGATCGGTCCAGCCGCCCTGACGGTCGCCGCCTTGTTCATCGCGCCATCCCATATTGACGGCGGCGCGGATGTCGACCGGAGTTGTCTGCGGATTCTCCTTAAGCACCACAGGCGTTTTCCCGGAGTCGTCACCGGAGGCCGGAGTTTTCACGCCGTCCCAGTGGATGTCCCACGTAAAACCGGAACCATTCTCCTTCATCGGCGTTCCGAGGAGGCGCATCGTGTAGAAATCCCCGCCGTAATTGCGGTCATCCTGCAACACACCCGAAAGATCCCCGCGGAGCGTCAGCGTCGAACCGTCCGGCATCGGAATGGCGATCGACCGGACGTGATAGAACGGTTTGTATTCGGTGGCGGGATTGTCCGAAAGCGTGACACGGGTGCTGCCGATGAGCAGATTTTTTCCGGAGAATGCCGCGACCGGAAGTTCGAATGCCAGTACGCAGCTGCGGCTTTCAAGCGGCTGTGCCGGAGCGAGCTGCGCCGTGTAACGCATCGAATCGGCCTGAAACGTCAGACGCTCGGTCAAATCCAGCACGCCGACATTGTGGAAGAGTTTGAATTTCGCCTTCAGCTCAAATTGTCCGGCATTGACCACCGGATAATTCTGCAACGGCTCGACGGTGTCCGGTTGCTGGCCGGTCATCCGCCATTCGGCGTCGAACCAGGCCAGCCGCGCCCGCAGGACACCGCAGCGCAACGAACCGTCCGGCGCGGTTTTGATCTCCTCCTGCGCGAACGACGGAGCCGCGGCGAGGAAAAAAATCGCGGCAGATAAAAGGAATTTATTGGTCTTAAACATATTCTCTGTGATCTCTTCTTCAAATCAATTATTGCGCACGACCATGTTGGAATCGAAGTAATGGTTCAACCCGTCATCGACGATTTCCGCACCGATGCTTTCCGCGTGACCGTCGCTGTAAACCATATTCCCGCGTCCGACATGGCGGGTGATGAAAAGATTGTCGGTGTCGTAGCTGCGCATCACATACCATTGCGCACCCTTGTTGCCGTCGATCCATTTTGAGAAGGAGTCGCCTACCAGGGGCAGAGTCGAACCGCCCTTCAATGTGGCGAAATTGAAGAAGTCACTGCCGATCTGCACTTTGCGCATGATGTTGTTGTATTTGTCGGCGGTGAAGTCATCCGGGTGCGTCGTGCCGTAGGTCGACTGGAACCAGACCCATTTGCGCGTTGCCGCAAGATTCCAGACCTGGTCGTTTTCCGAGAAGGTGCCGGACGGGCAGTAACCGACCTGCAACGTACTCAGATAACTGCCGCTCGGTTCCGACTCTTCCGCCGCGTTGAAGGGGAAGCCCAGCAGCACGCTCATGAAAGTGCGGTTGTTGCTTGAATTGAGGAACACCTGCGAGCGGTTGTCCGAAGCGTACATCTGCATGGCCAGACCGACCTGCTTCAAGTTGTTGAGACACTGACTGGAACGGGCTCTCTCACGCGCCTGATTCAATGCCGGAAGCAGCATCGCGGCAAGGATTGCAATGATGACAATAACGATAAGAAGTTCAATCAATGTGAAAATGTTCCGCGACTTCATGGAAAAATCCTCCTGTTTGGTTTTGTGGATCATTTATTTACAAAGTTTTCGTGGAATTGAGGTCTGCTGAATTTCGCATCACCAGTTTCGTCTGAACCGGATCCGGGAAAAATTCCGGAGTCCGCAAGGTTTCGACAAGTTTGCGCGCCAGTTCGCCGACCCGGTGATCGATGCTGGCAAGTTCCGGCATGGTGGAACGACAGATGTTCAATGTATTTCCATAACCGATCAGGGCGACGTCACCGGGAACGGCGATGTCGCGGCGGTGCAGTTCCTTGAGGATCGCCAGGGCCCATTCGTCGTTTCCGGCGATGATGGCGTCGGCATGTTCCCTTACGCAAAGCTGATCGACGGCGTCACTGATGAGCGATTCGAATTCCACCGGGGAGGCGGGCGCCCGGACGAGGAGCAGATTTTCATCGAAGGGAATGCCGGTTTCGAGCAGACCGATCCGGTAGCCTTCGAGGCGGCGCCGCATGGCAGGATTGTAAACGTCGTTCATGCATAACGCGATGCGCTTCCTGCCGCCCGCAACGCAGTGCTTGACCGCTTCGATGACTCCGGACGCGTAGTCCACCTGAACGAACCGTGCCTCCTGCGAACCTCGCGGCGGATCAAGGTAGACGATCTGCGGCAGTACGGAAGCATATTCCGAAAAGAGCCGTTCCGCATCGACGATGTCATGATGCAGCACGATGACGCCGTCGAGATTGTAATCGACGAAATTGCCCAGCGTCGCCTCGCTTTCTTTGACGTCATTGTCGATCAGCCCGATCAGCATTCGTTTGTGGATATTGTGCAGTTCGCGTTCGAGCGGCAGCAGAAGATCGTAGAAGAACTGGCTGATCTGCGGGTTGATGAGCACTCCCACGAGATTGCTGGTCGTATCGCCCCGCAGTTGACGCGATTGCAGGTTCGGTCGGTAATTATGTTCCGCCGCGATCCGGAGAATGAGCTCCCGGGTCTCCGCGCCGACTTTGGTATTGCCACGGTTGGCCGGGTTCAAAACGGCGGAAACCGTACTCTGACAGACGTTTGCCAGCCGGGCGATTTCCTTCTGGCTGATCCGGGTTTTCATTGTTCCTTCATCCTTGTTGGCGTAGGTTGTAATTAAGTTAACCTTGCGTAAGGTTTAGCTATATTATACCCGATTTTCTCCTTTTCGTCAAGAGGGGGGAGGAAAAAAATCCAAAAAAA
>CALXNS010000025.1 GCA_944389815.1 uncultured Victivallis sp.
GTTTTAATATAACTCTCTATTTTTATTTTTCAAGCTCGTTTTTTAAAGTTTTTCAAAACTTTTTTCAACTCGCTCGTTCCCTTTTTTCATCAGCATCTCCGCTTTCCAGCGGCGACAGGGATATAAAGTATACCTTCCTCCCGCTTTTTCAAGCTCAATTTCAATTATTTTTGCATTTTATTTTCCGATCCGTCCCATGCGTCCAATGCGGTTTTTAACGCTTCCGGCTCTGCGCCAATGAGTTTGGCCACATGAATCTTGCAGAATCAATACGAGAAAAAGAATATCCTTACAGTCGTCTCCTCTCCTGCCGTTTCCCGCCCGAACATCCCGGCAGCAAAGTTCCAACCGCTTTTACCCGGTTCCTCGTAGATGGATATGAATGGGAAAACCGACGTCTGCCGCGCTTCTCCGTTGTCGCGCACCCGGTAAAGTCCGCCAAGCACGGAAGCACTCCGTTCCCACGGGGTCCACTCCCCGCCGTATTTGCGGAAACGCGCCGTTTGATCATTCCAGAACAATCCAAACAGGAGGCCGCTGTTATATTCCTCACGCTCGTAAACATAGCGTTCCAGCAGCAGTTCCCGCAGCGAATCCCGTTCTTCGGCATTCTCCGGAACTGGATGATCAATCTTCAACTGCTGCAACAACTCCTGAATTTTCTTCCCTTTCTCCACTTCATCGAGGGAACTCACCTCCAACAGATGAGCCAGGTATCCCAGCGTATTTTCAACTCCAGCTGAGTCCGCCTCGAAGTAACGTTCCTCCTCGAATTTCGAATGCCAGAGTCCAAAGCAGCAGGTGACTTCATCCCGTTTCGGACGACTTCCCCACCCCGGCAATTCGCTTCCCTCCGGAAGTTGACCATTCCGATATCGACCATAGAAAAGAAACGGCGTGTCAAACGAAGGTGAATCAGAATAAAACGGCCAGCAAATCAAACTCTTTTCATCCCAGATCAGCAACGGCCACAGACAAGCGAGCCGCCGCATTTCCCCTTTTTTGATCTCCAGATCGAAAACCGGGCCGAGCACATTGAGTTCCCAGGTATTTTCTTCTCCCTGACTGTCATAATAATAAAGCGGAAACAACGCATGACCCGTTCTCATCTTCCAGAAAAGCGGAAATACTCCCCAGCTCCCGGAGGCGGCGTTTTCATTCCACCACACCGGGCCAAAGATGTTCAATCGATCGGGATTGCGCCATACCAATGGGAATACTCCCCAGTTCCCGGTGACGGCATCTTCGTTCCACCACACCGGACCAAGCAAATTGAAATGCCCCGGCCCGCGCCATACCAATGGAAACAGCCCCCAGCTCCGTGGAAAACCTTCACTCCACCAGATCGGACCGAACACATTCAACCGGTTCGGATAACGCCATACCAATGGAAACACTCCCCAGCTCACACGATATGTCCGCGGAACCCACCAGACCGGACCGAACACATTCACACGCTCCGGACACCACCATACCAATGGAAACACTCCCCAGCTCCCGACGGCGCCCTCATTCCACCAGACCGGACCGAACACGTTCACACACTCGGGATAACGCCATACCAATGGAAACACTCCCCAGTTCCCGGCGGAACCCTCATCCCACCAGACCGGGGCAAATACATTCATCCGGTCAGGAAAACGCCATATCAAGGGAAACATCCCCCAGTTCCCGGACAATTTATAATACCAGAATGGCACAACCGCGTAAAATTCACCCCATGTGCATTCCCAAAGCGGAAGCATTCCGA
The DNA here is from genome assembly GCA_944389815.1 of uncultured Victivallis sp. GTDB lineage: Bacteria > Verrucomicrobiota > Lentisphaeria > Victivallales > Victivallaceae > Victivallis. The sequence continues at coordinate 1,751 of CALXNS010000025.1, forward strand.
ACGATTTTCCCGAATCCAGCCAGTACACATTGGCCACCCAGCCATCGTACCGATTCCACGCCGAGAGAGGAAACAACACCGAATACTCCTCCCCGTCCTTAACGAACAACGGCCGAATGGCACCCCCCCGCGCGTCGAAGTCCGCCAGCGGCCATAAAACCGAACCTGACGAACCACTCTGCTGGTAGAACGGCCACAAATTGACCGCTCCGGAATCCGGCATCTCGCCACTGAGCGGAGACAGCCGCATTGCACGACGCGAAGAAACACACCCGCACAACAAACTTCCGATCAACACCGCCATACAGCAAATCAGAAATGCATTTCCCCGCCTCATCCGCGTTGCCCTTTCCGGTAACCATTCTGCTCAGAAAAAACAATCCGACATAATAAAAATAGCACTCCTCCGGACAAATACAACCCACTCCAGAAAAACAAAAAACCCGCACCTTCATCCGGTACGGGTCTTCTGTGAAATCAAACCTCCCCCCACCCAAGCGGGGAGGCATGGAATTTCCGCTTATTCGGCCTTGGCCTCCGCGGCAGCATCTTCCGCCTTCGTGTCCGCCGCCTTCGCATTGGCTTCCACCAGCTGAAGAATGCACATCTCCGCGGCGTCACCACGCCGCTTGCCCAGCTTGAGAATGCGGGTGTAACCGCCGTTACGCCCCTCATATCCCGGCGCAATCTCATCGAACAACCGCTTCACCGCACTCTTGTCGCGCAACTTGGCAACCGCAATGCGACGACGGTGAAGATCCCCCTTCTTGCCGATGGTAATCAACCGCTCGGCAAAACTGCGGGCCGCCTTCGCCTTCACCAACGTGGTTTCAATCTGACCGTTGGCGAACAGACTGCTGACCATATTCGCCAGCATCGCACGACGGTGAGCTCCGGAACGGCCGATTTTGAACGTATCTACTCTATGACGCATGATTACTTATTCTCCTCAACTTCGGACCGGACCCGAACCGATTCCGCTTCAAGTGCCGTCATCAGACGTTCGCTGAAGCTCATTCCAAGGGACAACCCGAACTTTTCAATTTTTTCCTTGATTTCATCCAGCGATTTCTTGCCGAAATTGCGGTATTTCAACATCCGGCTCTCCGTCTTCGTACAGAGTTCGCCGATCAGTTTGATGTTCGCACTGTTGAGGCAGTTCATCGCCCGAACCGAGAGATCGAGCACCTCGACGTCATGCGACAGCATCTTGAACATCTTGGTCTCTTCCTCGTTGAGCACCACATCCTTTTCCACCACCTGGCTGCCAAGGAAGGGCTGCAGATGATCCCGCAGAATCCGCGCCGCTTCCTCCAGCGCGTCCTGCGGCGCAATCCGACCGTCAGTCCAGATTTCCAGCTCCAAACTGTCCATCTCGGTCTCTTCTCCGACACGCGCGGCGCCAACCTGATAATTCACTCCCGTCACCGGGCTGAACAGGCAATCCACCGGAATCGTACCGATCGAACGCGGCGCAGTGTTCTTCTCCGCCGGCAGATAACCCTTCCCGGAAATCACTTCGATCTCCGCTCGGAACGGCAGCGACTTGTCCAGCGTGCAGATGATCTGCTCCGGATTGAGAACCTCAACCGAACTGTCGCAGACAATGTCCGCCGCCGTCACCTTGCCCGCCTTGTCCTTGCGGATCTCAAGCGTCTTCGGCCCTTCGGAATGCAGCTTCAGACGAACGCACTTCAAATTGAGCACAATCTCCGTAACGTCCTCGACCACATTGTCCAACGAGTCAAACTCGTGCTTCGCCCCGTCAATCCGGACCGAGCAGATCGCCGCGCCTTCCAGCGACGAAAGCAGCACGCGGCGAAGCGAGTTCCCAAGCGTATGACCAAAACCGCGCTGAAACGGCGCTGCGATGAATTTCGCATAGGTTTCGGTCGCGCTCGCCTCGTCTACCACGATCGACTTGGGCATCGGAAAACCGATTGCAGCAGTCATAGTTTATCCTCCAAATTGATTATGCTTTACAGCACTTTTCCAATCATAAAGCTCTTCAGGAAACGCCCCGCTGACATATCACATCATTCTCTCCATCGACACATCCCGCGGAGGCTCCACACGCCTCAAGGCCCCTGTCAGACCCGGCGACGCTTCGGAGGACGGCAACCGTTGTGCGGAACCGGCGTAATATCCTTGATCGTACTCACTTCCAGTCCGGCCGCGGCAATCCCGCGCACCGCGGATTCACGGCCCGCTCCCGGTCCCTTGATCCGCACTTCCACTTCCTTCATTCCCAGAAGCTGCGCCTTCTTGGCCGCATCTCCGGCAATCACCTGCGCGGCATACGCCGTGCTCTTGCGCGACCCCTTGAATCCATTCTTGCCGCCGGTCGACCAGCACAGCACATTGCCGTGCAGATCCGTGAACGTCACTTTCGTATTGTTGAACGTCGCCAGCACGTACGCAATCCCGCTCGGAATATAACGACCGCTCTTACCGCGCTGCTTCGGCGCCGCAGCAACCGGAGTCTCGGCCGCACTCTCGACCGCCTCGGTATTCTTAACTTCTTCCGCCATGATATTTGATTCCTGTAATCGTCTATTTTATCTATCCGTAACAACGACCATTCCGGAATTCATGCACTCTCCGGAACGCATCTCCCGATCCGGAGATCAGGCCTTGGCCAGACGACGCTGCGTTTTATCGCGAATCGCGCCGATCGTGATTTTCTTCCCTTTGCGGGTACGAGCATTCGTCTTCGTCCGCTGACCGCGCACCGGCAACCCGCGGCGGTGACGGATGCCGCGATAGCAGTTGATCTGCTGCAGACGGCGGATATCGGCGGCCACCATGCGGCGAAGATCTCCTTCCACAACGATGTCGTCCTGCAGGATCTTCGTGATCTGCGCAATCTGATCCGGCGAAAGATCCTTCGCCTTAAGTTCGCGGTCAATCCCCACACGCTCAATGATTTCAAGCGCTTTGGCCGGGCCGACCCCATACAGATAACGCAGGGAATATTCAACCCGCTTGTTGCCCGGAATGTCCACTCCAATGATACGAGGCATAATTCTTTTTCCTGATATTATTTGTTTAATTCACATCCGAAGATCATCAGCCCTGGCGCTGTTTGTGGCGCGCATCCCGGGAACAAATCACGCGGATGGTGCCGTTCCGTTTGACAATCTGGCAAAATTCGCATCTGCGCTTTACCGACGCTCTGACTTTCATGACATCCCTCACTTGCTTTCTTTAAGCCGACTCTACAAAACAAGGACAAACCAAGCGTTGCCGCCCCTTTTTACGCGGATTCACGCAAAATGGTTACGGCTGAACAACGCCAAGTTTGACAACATGCGCGAGACAACGCCTTCACGAGCGGTGGATATTTTCGATATGAATTCGCCCTCGCATATTCCGATTTGTTTAAAATAATATCCCGCCAACGAAAAATCAAGCCCGATTGATATATTTTTTCCTTTTTTTTGCAATTCTCCTGCTATTTTAATCCTTTCTCCTCTATTCATGGTTGCATTAAAGGGATTTCTCCATTACATTATATACGGATTGATTTGTTTCAACACTCTTACCGGGGGAAATCATGGGCGGTTTTTTCGGCGTCGTTTCCGAGCAGGACTGTATTTGCGATGTCTTTTACGGAACGGATTATCACTCTCATCTGGGAACCAAGCGCGGCGGACTCGCCGTAACCGGCGAGAACGGACGCATCACCCGCAGAATCCACGATATCACCAATGCTCAGTTCCGATCCAAATTCGACGATGACATCGGCCACTTCTCCGGTCGCGCAGCCATCGGCGTCATCAGCGATTACGAAGATCAACCGCTCATCATATCCAGCAAATTCGGCACATACGCCCTCGTCACCGTCGGCAAAATCAACAACATCGACCAGATCGCACAGCGCGCCTTCGACCAGGGATACGCCCACTTTTCCGAATCCAGCAACGGCGAACTCAATCCGACTGAAATCGTCGCCATGCTCATCAACCGCAAAAATTCCATCGTCGACGGCATCGAATACGCTCAGCGCGTCATCGACGGCTCCTGTTCGCTTCTGCTGCTCATCGGCGAAAGAATTTACGCCGCCCGCGACCGTTACGGACGAACCCCGGTCATCCTCGGAGAAAAGAACGGCGCCATCGCCGCCACCATGGAAAGCACCGCATTCCCCAACCTCGACTATCATTTGAAACATGAACTCGGTCCCGGCGAAATCGTCGAATTCGACAGCCGCGAAGCCATTCAGCGCAAAGCACCGGGTTCCACCATGAAAATCTGCGCTTTCTTCTGGGTTTATTACGGCTATCCCTCCAGTTGTTACGAAGGCATCAACACCGAAAGCGCCCGTTACCGCAACGGAGCATCAATGGCTGAAGACGACCGCGACATCCTCGACGAAATCGATTCCGTCTGCGGCATTCCAGACTCCGGAATCGCCCACGCAATCGGGTATTCCAACGCCGCGGGAAAACCTTACCGCAGATCCTTCGTCAAATACACCCCCACCTGGCCGCGCAGCTTCATGCCTCAGAATCAGGCGATGCGCGACCTCGTCGCCCGCATGAAGCTCATTCCGGTTCAGGAGCAGATCCAGAACAAGCGCATGCTCTTCTGCGATGATTCGATCGTGCGCGGCACCCAGCTGCGCGACACGGTGGTTCGACTTTACGAACGGGGCGCGAAGGCCGTCCACATGCGTTCGGCCTGCCCGCCGCTCGCATTCGGCTGCAAATTCCTGAATTTTTCGCGGTCCCGTTCGGAACTCGATCTCGCCGCGCGACGCGCTATGGCCCGGCTGGAAAAACGGGAACTCACCGACGATGTGATCCGGGAATATCTGGTCTACGGTTCGGATAAATACAACGCCATGGTCGATGAAGTCCGCAAGGAACTCAAGCTTCACACCCTGAAATACCAGAGCCTCGAAAAACTGATCGCCTCGCTCGGCATCGCTCCCGAAAAAATCTGCACCTACTGCTGGACCGGCCGCGATGTCGAGGATGAAACACCGGATTTTGAATGAGTTTTTGCGGAGGCGGTGAAAATGGCGGATTTCTGGGTCACGGAGGCGATGAATGGATTCGGCATGACCGTTCAGGTCAAGCGCGAGATCTGTAAACGGCAGTCGAAATTTCAGAAAATCGAACTGTATGAAACCGGAAAACTCGGAAAACTGCTGCTGCTTGACGGCATCATTCAATTGACGAATTTCGACGAATTCGCCTATCATGAAATGCTCGCCAATCTGCCGTTTTATGCGCATCAGAATCCTCCGCGCCGTGCGCTGGTCATCGGCGGCGGCGACGGCGGGGTGCTCCGGGAACTCGGGAAACATCCGGAGCTTGAAACGATCGATCTTTGCGAAATCGACGAGGAAGTCATCCGCGTCGCGCGCGAATTCCTGCCGGAGATCGCCTGCGGATTCGACGATCCCCGCGTCGCCGTCCACATCGCCGACGGCAGTGAATTCATCCGGGAGAAAAATGCGTTCTACGATATCATCATCGTCGACTCCACCGATCCCGGCGGCCCCGGAACTCCGCTCTTCGGCGAAGAATTCTACCGCAACATGAAACGCGCCCTCCGCCCCGGCGGCGTCATCGCAACCCAGGCTGAATCCCCCTATCTGCTGCCGGAAATCGTCGCGCGTCTCCACCGGGCCGCGCGCGCGAACTTCCGTTCCGTCGGTTATGCTTCCATCCTGGTGCCGACCTATCCCACCGGAACGATCGGAGCCTGCGTGGCCGGAGATATCGATGATGTCACACGCCCGACGCGGCCGGTTTCACCGGAACTTGCGGCAAAACTCCGCTACTACAATTCGGAGATCCACTCCGCCGCGTTCCAGAACCCGAATTTCGTCCGCGAACTCCTCCGCTGACGGCACGCCGATTCGAGCGGAAAACGAACCCGAATAAACCCGAACCGGGCCGCATTGCTCCAGAATCTCATCCTTTCCGGAAGATGCAATACCGCCCGCCCCTCCGCCCGGTTTTACCGTAATTCGGGATACGCGCTTCAGCAACTTTGACCGCTTTGAATCTGACGCATCAATTCGCTGGACTTCATCAGGCAGCGCGGCAGATGGAAGAAGGTTTTCCATTTCCCGCCCTTGAGCATGTGCGTCGGTTCGCCGCGCCGGTTGAGGTATGCGAACCATTCACCGTATTCGGGATCGGGGAAATGGCTCCAGGCCCACTGATCGACGGTTTTGAAGCGTTCGAGAAAACGCTCCTCCCCGCTGAGCTTATACGCGAAAAGCGCCGCGATGATCGCTTCATTGTGCGGCCACCACAACTTCATGTCATACTGCAATTCCAGATGCGGCTTGCCGAGCGCGTCCATGAAATAATAGATGCCGCCGTACTGCTTGTCGGTGCCGAATTCGAAGAGATCGTCAATATAATCGCAGGCCCGCGCCGCCAGTGCCTTGTCGCCGATCCGTTCCGCATACTGCAGCACGAACCACATCGATTCCAGCCCGTGCCCCGGATTGACGAACCGTCCTTCGCAGCTTTCCAGATCGAAACTGCCGTCGGGATTGACGTTCTCAAAAATCACCCGCAGCTGCGGATTGTAGAAACGATCCATCACCGTGCGCACGGCGCGATCGGTTTCCGCATCGAATTCGTCGCTGCCGAGGCACTCCTTCATCACGCACCCGAGATTGGCCAGAATCATGTAGGAACCGAGCGAGAGCCGTTTCTGCCGCCCCGGCAACCCCTTCTCCCAGCGCCCCTTCGGATTCGGCATCCGCCGGATGTAGCTCTGCATCGCCGACTGCGCCTCTCTGAGATATTTCTCCTCGCCGGTCGCCGCGAACATCGCCGCCGCGCCCATCGCGGCAAAACAGTCCGAGAAAATGCTGTACGGCGCACAGATCGGCACGCCCTGCCGGTTCAAGGCAAAATAATAACTCCCATCCTCCAGTCGCCCGTGCCGGTAGAGAAATTCATATCCGTCACGCGCGATTTTCAACCAATCCTCACGTCCGGCTCCCCAGCGACTCCGGTAGAGCGACGCGAAAACATAAACGATCCGCCATTGCATCCACATGTATTTGGTCGTATCGTAAACCGAGCCGTCCCGGTCGAGCATCGTGAAATATCCACCACACTCCTGATCCACGCAATGATTCTGCCAGAAGGGAATCACGTCTTCAAGCAACGTCTTCTCGTAACGGTCGATATATGGCTGCCAATTCATTTCTCTTCCTTCCGTTTGACTGGAATTCCACCCATCTATTCCTTTAATATATAACCGGTCCGGGAAAAAGCAATCAATCGAAATTAAAACATTTTAATAAAGTTGATCCGCTTCAGATATTTCCTCTTATTGCCCGATATTCACCGTTTGACGGTCAGGGAAAGAATCAATTGTTCGAGGATGATCCGCCGGTCGCCGCCGCCGGAAACGAGCGCCCGACTGGCGTTCCGGATCAATTCGAGGTTGCGTGCCAGTTCCGCATCGCTGAACCGCATTGCCCCCTCGCAGGTTTTGAACGCACGGTAAGGGTGCATTTTCAGCAGTGGATTGTCGGGATACCGTTCGCGCAATTCATCCGGAATCGAATCAAACGTCCGCGGATTCAAATGTCGGACATTCAACTGCCGCAGTGCCAGACGCGTCTGAATCTGCTTCTGAAACTCCCCGGAAAGCGCCGCAAGAAGCCGGATCTCCGCTTCGCCCTGTTTCAACAGCACATTCAACAGCCCCAGGGCGCGCGCCGCATCGCGTTCCACGATCGCCCCGGTGAACTCCCAGCTGACCGTCTCCGGCGTCCGGCTGCCGACCGCACGACAATCCGCCAACGTGATCCGACCGACATCCCCGACATAACAGCAGATTTTCTCCAGTTCGTGATAGAGCGTGCCGGAATCACCTCCGAGCGTTTCGCTGAGAAATTGAACCGCGTCCGCGGCAATCTCACAGCCGAACTCCCGCGCAAGTTCACGAATATTGTATTTCCGGTTGTCCGCCGCCTTGCGATCCCCGGCGCGAACTGCGTTCAACACCTCAATTTCCGCACCCGCGCTCTTCAAACTCTTGAAAAAACCCTTGCGCTGATCGCAGTTGAAGCCGTCGATCAACACCGACACTTCCTCTGGAAGCGGTTCCGACAGAATCGCCGTCACCTCCGCGGCTCCGACGGATTCGTTTTTTCCGCACAGCGCGTCCAGATTGCGGAAATGGCGCAGCCAGATCAATTTCCGGTCGCAGAGAAACGGCGGCGTCCGCAGCGCTTCCAGAAAGGAACCGATGATCGCATCATCCCGGCGTTCTTCGCTGTCGCCGGCAACGATCTCCAGTGCCGGATTCTCCTCCGGCGCCGCTCCGCTGCCAAGTTCGACAGCCACCGCCCGCGCCCGCTCCTTGACGGCGAATTCGTCATCGCCGCAAATCAGCCAGAGTTTGCCCAAGGTCACACCCCCGCACCATGATACAACACGACTCTTGATCTCAATTATTTCCCGGCGGCATTGTCGCCGCCGTCGCTCCGGATGATCTCCTCAATGAAATAACGCGGCCGGTTCCGCACGTCCGTATATATGCGCCCGATGTATTCGCCGATCATGCCGATCCCGACCATCTGCACGCCCGTGAAAACAAACAGCACCGCGAACAAAGTGAACACTCCGCCCGCAGTCCAGCTGTCTCCGTCGATGATCCGCCGGGCCACAATATACAAACTCAACAGAAAGCCGCAGAAGGCCGACAGCATCCCGAAGTAAGTAAGCATCCGCAATGGCGCGGTCGTCATGCACGTAAGCAAATTGAACTGAAGATTGATCAATTTCCACAATGAATATTTCGATTCGCCCACCGCCCGCTCGGCGTGGGCAACCGGAATTTCACACGTGTTACGCGCAAAACTGTTACCGAGCACCGGAATGAATGTGCTGCGCTCATTGCACTGCAACATCGCATCCACCACATGCCGCCGATACGCACGGAGCATGCAGCCGTAATCATTCATCTTAACTCCAGTCGCCTTCTGGGCAATCCGGTTGACCACTTTGGACGCCGCGCGGCGGAATAAACTGTCCTTCCGCTTCTGCCGCACGGTTCCAACCACGTCATTTCCCTCTTCCGCCGCCCGAATCAGATTGGGAATCTCCTCCGGCGGATTCTGCAGATCGGCGTCCAGCGTAATGACCAGATCGCCGCGCACCAGAGAAAATCCGGCCATGATCGCCGAATGCTGACCGTAGTTGCGGTTGAGAATGCACGAAATCACCTCCGGATGCGCCATCGAGGCGCGACGCATGATTTCCGGCGAAGAATCCCGGCTGCCGTCGTCGATCAAAATGAACTCAAAACGTTTTCCACTCTCTTTGAGCACCTTGCCCGTCCGGTCGATCAATTCCTGCAGACAACCCTCTTCGTTGTAGACCGGAACGACCACGGACACGAATTCGACTTGTTTATTCGGGGCCATTTTATTTCAACTCCTCCAGCGCGGGAACCGTGAAGATCCAGGCGCCGCGCCGCTTTGACGATTTTTTACTGATATTCTCCACCGGCTGTTCGGAATACGTCGGCTTCGTCACATCCAATGGAACGCCGATCGCCTTCACCGCCCGTGCGAGCGGTTCGAGTTCCTTCGGCCGCAGAAAACTGAACACAACCACCTGGCAACCGGCATTCTCCCGCAGGAAATCACGCAGAAGCCCGGTCATCAGCGCTTCATCCTCCACGACATTCGTCGAACGCATCGCTCCGGGCAGATCCAGATAAAAGAGCGTTTTGGCGTCGGCATCGTCCCGCCAGAAGAAAAACCGCTCCGGCGGAATTCCAACCACATCCTTCTTCATCGCCAGATGGAACGGCTTCTCCGTCCGGAAGGCCGTCAGCGACGGCAGAATCGCTCCGAACACCGCCGCGGTCAGAATGGAACCCCCAACGAGCACCGCAGCCAGCCGCTTCGGCAGACCGCTCAAATGTTCCAGCGGCGACCCTGGCTGATTGTCGCACAGCATCACCACCAGAGCCAGCACTCCCGCCACCGGCGGCGCCAGGATCAAAAGCCACGGCAGATCAAACCCCAGCAGACGCTTCCACAGCGGGAAACTCAGAATTGCCGCCACCCCGAGTGAAGCGACAATCGTAATCACATACCGCATCAGCGCCACCGCCGGACGATTCCAACGCGCAACTCCGGCAGGAGTCACCAGTCCGGCGGCGCCAAGCAACGCACAGAACGGCATTAATGGAAGAATGTAATACCATCTGCGCGAGCCGGAGGCCGTGAAAAGCAGGAACATCAGAAGTGTTCCGATCATCAGTTCCCGCGTCCGCATCGAAAGCGTTTTCCATTGCCGGATCATCCCCGCAATTCCAACTCCGATCAACAACGTCCAGGGCGCAAGAATCCGCGGCAGATTATAAAGATAACTGTAAATGGGATCCTTGTGATCAAACGGCATGAATACCCGAACGATGTTTTCACGCCAGACCAGCTCCAACCCGGAAAGGTCGTGGTTCGGCAACGTCTGCCCCGGTGCGAGCGGCTGTATCGCCGCCAGGTAAAACGGCACCAGATAAAGACCGGCACACAGGAAAAACGCCAGAAAATTGGAAATCTTCAAATGTTTCCGCCAACGTTTCTCCATCAGAAGATGCGGCGCAATCACCACGAACGGCATTACCAGCGCCGGCAATCCCTTCGCCCAGGCTCCGGCAAAACAGATCAGATAGAAGCAGAAATACTCCTTGAACTTCGCCCGTTCCTCCACCTGATAGAAAAACGCCACCGCCAATACAATCGCCGAGAGATTGGCCACATCCGCAGCCGCCGCCCGCGCCCAGAAAAGAAATCCATACCCGGTCAGCAGCATCCAGCAGCCGACCAGCGCCACTTGAGCCGAAAACAGCTTTCGGCCCAGCACCATCGTTCCGTACAACCCAACCAGCGCCGCAAGTGCGCTCGGCAGCCGGACGATGAACTCATTCAAGCCTCCCGCCAGATAACCGAACGGCAGAATCAGCCAGTACGTCAGATGCGGTTTATCGAAATAAACCTGCCAGTTGATCGCAGGGTGCAGGATATCTCCTGTCAACATCATCTCCCGCGCGATCTCCGCCCAGCGATCCTCCGACCCCCAGAGCGCATTGCGCCCGAGAAACATGAAAAGCGCGACCACGGCGAATCCCCAGAAAAACAACTGCTGCCGCCGGGTCACCTTCTGTTGCGAATCATACACTGTATCAGTCATTCAACCGTTCTCCCCTGTCATCATTCTTCCGTCGAAGCATCAACGGGCCAGAACCCTCTTGATCGCCGCAACCACGTCATGAACGTCATCCGGAGTCATCCCCGGAAAGAGCGGCAGCGAACAGATGTGATCGCTGTTGTATTCGGTATTCGGCAGCATCCCGGCACGGAATCCCATCACTTCACGGTAATAGTGCTGCAAATGCGCACAGCGGAAATGCAATCCCGTTCCAATATTCTCCCCCTTCAGCGCCGTCATGAACTCATCCCGCGTCAACTTCGGAGAATCCACCCGCACCACGAACAAATGCCACGCATGCCGGAAATCGTAATCCGGATCCGCCAGCGGACGAATCTCCGGAATCTCCGCCAGCTCCTCCCGGTAGAGCATCGCCAGTTCCCGACGCGCGGTGTTGATGTTCACCAGCCGGTTCAACTGGCTGACGCCGAGCGCGGCGCAGATGTCGGTCAGATTATATTTGAATCCGGGTTCGATCACTTCCGCCTGCGGAGAACGCCCCCGGTTCTGACGGTCGAAGGCGTCCATGCTGATGCCGTGAAATTTCCAGCGCCGCATCGCCGCGGCGTCCTCCGCGGAATTGGTCACGAACATTCCACCCTCTCCGGTGGTCACGTTCTTGATCGCGTGAAACGAATAAATCGCGCTCCCGGTCGAACCGACATGCCGCCCCTTGTACATTGTTCCCAGCGCATGGGCGGCATCCTCCACCACCGGAATCGAGCCGGCAACCCGGGCGATTCCATCCAGATCGAGCGCCGCGCCGGCAAAATGCACCGGAACGATCAATTTCGTCCGCGGAGTGATCTTCTCCGCAATCGCCTCCGGCGTCGTCAGCAACGTCTCCCGGTCGATTTCCGAGAAAACCGGCGTCGCTCCCGCCAGAACGATCATGTTGACGATCGACACCCAGGTCATCGACGGGGTAATCACCTCGTCCCCCGGACCGATTTTCATCATTTTAAGCAGGAGATGCATCGCCGCCGTCGCCGACGACAGCGCCACGCCGAACCGGTTTCCGGTCAATTCGCACACCCCGTTTTCCAACGCCGCATTCTGCGGACCATTCGTGATCCAGCCGGAACGCAACACCTCGGTCACCGCCTGAATATCCGCCTCATTGATTGCCGGACGGGTGAACGGCAGAAATTCTTTTCGCATGTTCGTCTCTCCTCTCGTTTCGCCGGTAACAGCCGGAAGATTTCGGTTCCCGGTCGAAAAATTTCCGGCTGCCTCTTTTGTCATCACTTCGCTCCGGCTTCATTCCGGAAGCGGAAACCGTCGCCGCGCCGTCTCACGGTTCGACCGGTTCGTGCTTTTTCTCTTCTTTCTGTTTCGCCTCGCGCCAGAGCGCTTCCATACGGTCAGCTCCTGCCGTTTCCAGCGGAACTCCTTCGGCGGCCAGCGCGGATTCAATATAACGAAAGCGGCTCTCGAACTTCCGATTCGCCGCCCGCAACAACTCCTCCGAGGTCCGGCGCTTCCGGAAGCGCGCCAGATTGGCCGCCGCGAACAACAAATCCCCAAGTTCCTCATCGACGTGCGCTTCATCGCCGGCGACGAACGCCGCCTTGAGTTCGTCCAGCTCCTCCTGAATCTTGTCGATCACCGCCCCGGGATCCTCCCAGTCGAAGCCGACTTTCGCGGCTTTCTTCTGCAATTTCTCCGCACGGTTCAGCGCGGAGAGATAATGTCCCACCCCATCCAGAATCGACCGGGGGACACTCTTCGTCTCCGCACGCTCCCCGGCCTTGATCTTCTCCCAGAGCGCCGCGACCTCGGCGGCGTTCTCCGCATGGGCGTCACCGAAGATATGCGCGTGGCGCCGGATCATTTTGTCGATGATTCCGCGAACCATATCCTCGTAGGTGAACTCGCCGCGCTCGGCGGCCAACACGCACTGGAAGAGCAGATTCATGAAAAGGTCGCCGAGCTCTTCGCAGATCTCCGCCGGAACATCCCGGTCGATCGCGTCGAGCAGTTCGGCGCACTCCTCCGCCAGAGAGCGGCTGAGCGTCTCGCGGGTCTGTTCGCGATCCCAAGGACAGCCGCCCGGCGCGCGCAGCCGCTCCAGAATCGCCAGAAGCGACTCCGCGCTCGGCGGATAATATTCCTGCGTCGCGGCCATCAGAAGGTGAATCCCAGATTGAAGTGGAAACGCACCTTGTTCGATTCCGCCTCCTGATTGTTGACCACAGGATACGCGAGATCGAGACGAATCGGCGCATTCAGAATCGGCACCTTGATCCGGAGACCGTAACCGGCTCCTACATTCATCTGCGAAAATCCCATGCTGTAGGAGTTGCGCCACGCATTGCCCGCATCGACGAAGGCCGCACCGCGAATCGGTCCGTAAATCGGATGGCTCACCTCGGCGGTCAACAACAGCATGGTCTGACCGCCGATGTTCTCGCGGTTGTAGGTCGGCGAAACCGTCCGGTATTCGAAACCTCGCAGCGAATCGCCGCCGCCGAGGAAATAACGCTCGAAAATCGGCACGTCATCCGAACGGTCGAAACTTGAAACCGTACCGATTTTTCCGCCGGCCATCACCACGATCGCGCCGTCCCAGAAATTATAGTAGACGCTCCCTTTTCCTTCCAACCGGTAGAAGTTGCTGCTCGAACCGAGAATCTTCGGCGAAACCGCCCCGAAGAAGTTCAACTGATAACCGCTCGTCGGATCAATATAATTATCCCGCGTGTCGCGCGTGATCGAAATCGACGGCTGGCTCACGAACTGATGACCCTCCTGTCCGGTCGCACGCATGTAGCCCCGGAGCTTGTGACTGATGTCGTTCACATCGACATACTCAAATTTATACCCGAGCGAGAACGTCGTGAAATCATCGAAGATCCGTTTCGAAATCGACGTGCGCACCCCGACGCGATCCTCGCTCCACTCCGAATACTCCACCTGGTTCATATAGCCGGAAAGTTCATACCGGATCGGCAGATCCATCAGCCACGGCTCTACGAAGTCGACGTTGAATCCGGCGTTCTCCACACCGAAGATCCCCTGAATGCGCATCCGCTGACCGCCGCCGTAGAACCAGTTCCCCGGATTGAAGAGGTCGAAGTTCCCGGTTGAGATTTCCGCCATACCGAAGACGCTGTTCGTATCGGACGCTCCCGCGCCGACGCGCAGATTGAAGCGATCCTCCTTCTCCGTGACATTGATGTGCACATCCTTCTCATCGAGCGCGTCGGCGGCGACCGCATTTGCTTCGACCTTCTGGAAATATCCCATTCCCATCAACCGCTGCTTGCTTATTTCGATGCGGCTCCGGTCCACCGGATCGCCGGGCTGAATCGCAAGTTCGCGGCGGATGACCTTGTCCTTGGTCTGGGTGTTGCCGATGATTACGACGTCGCGCACGGTGTATTTGCGCCCCTCGCTGATTTCAAAATCGACGTCAACGATGTGATTTTCATAATTTTCATGCCGTACCGGACGGCAGCTCACATCGGCGTAACCGAGCGTTTCATACATACTCACCACCGCGTTGCACGTGGCCTCCTCGTCCAGCCGGGAGAACGCCTCTCCCTCGCGAAGACGAAGGCACGGCAGCAGTTCCTCTTCCGTGAAAACCGTATTGCCGGTAAACTTGCTCTTTCCGTTCAAATAGGGTTCGCCCTCGGAGATTTTGAAGGTGATGTCGACATATTCCGGATCCTCCTCGGTCGGACGGATGACGACATCCTCGATCTTGAAATCGAGATATCCCGCATCGTGGTATTTGTCCCGCAGCCGGGCACGGTCCAGATCCAGCTCGGCCCGGTTCAACAACCCCCGGTTGAGATAATCGTTCAGAAACGGAAACCAGTTCAGATAACTGTACTGGTTCGCGATCGAATGCCGCAGATCCCACTGGCTGTACAACTCGGCGCCTTCGAACACCACGTCGTTGACCTTCTGCCGGAGATTCTCCTCTATTTTCCAGGTCAATGTCACCTGATCCTCGCCGTCGGGCAGAATCACCGGCGTGACGGTCGCGTCGGTATACCCCTTGTCGGAATAAAATTTACGCAGTTTGTTCGCGCTCTCCCGCAGTTCCCGGTCATTCAAACGGCTTCCGGCAGTGACGCTCGTCTCCTCGCTGAGTTCTTTCGTCGAAAATTTCGCATTGCCGACGAACTTCACCTCGCTCACACGCGGCTTCAATTTGACCTTGAAGATCACATCGACCACATCATCGGCCGCTCCGGGGCGCGCTTCGGAAATCACGTCGGCGAAATTGCCGGTGTTGTAAAGACGTTTCACGTCCTCATCGAGAATCTCCTGCCGGAACTCCGCGCCGGGACGCAGCTGTATCGTGACCGACAACTGTTCCGCCGGCAGCCGCTGCACGCCCTGCTGTTCGAATTTCACCTCCCCGACCTTCGCCGCGGGCGCCGCAAGCGCCAGCAGAAGCACGGCCGCCCCGAACCAATTTTTCACGCAATTCACTCTTGTCGTCTCCCGGAGTATCACTTCAAGTTTCCGTTACATTTCAAATTCTTCGTCCGCGGCACTCCTCCGCCCGCTCTTCACTCTGTCCGGCCTCAACCGGCAGGGCAATCCTCTTCGCTGAACGGGCTTGCCGGCAAAAACTCCATCTTGGACGCAAAGAAATTCAGCTTGATTTCTCCGGTCCGTCCATTACGGTTTTTCTCGATGATCCACAACGCCTCGGTGCTCTTCCCGTCAGCGAGGTTCTTCGCATCGTCGCGATTCCGATGCAGAAACGTCACAATGTCGGCATCCTGTTCGATCGTACCGGACTCCCGCAGGTGCGCCAGCTTCGGCTTCGCTCCGGCGCCGGCGGTCTTATCCACTTCGCGGTTAAGCTGAGCCAGCACCAGAATCGGCACCTTCAAATCCTTGGCAAGCTTCTTGATTCCGCCGGAAATTTCCGCAACCTCCTGCTGACGGCTGTCGGTCCGCCCGTCGGCATGCATCAACTGCAGATAATCGATGACGATCACGTCGATGTTCTCCTTCATCTTCAACCGCCGTGCCTTGGCCCGCAGTTCCGCAATCGTGAGCCCCGCGGTCGGATCGATGAAGAGCTTCGCCTTCTGGAAAGCGGAGACCGCCCCGGTCAATTTCGAGAGATCATTGTTGTTGAACGTCTTGTTCCAGAATACCGACTCGGGCATCCCCGCCTCGGTGCAGAGCAGTCGGCGCGCGATCTGTTCGGCGGTCATTTCCAGACTGAAGAACGCCACCCGGCGCGGATGTGGAGACTTCGTCGGCAGCACCAGATTCCGCACCACATTCAGCGCCAATGTCGTTTTCCCGATCGAGGGGCGTGCGGCCAGCACGAACATTTCACCGGGTTTCAATCCGCCGGTATAATTGTCCAGTTGCGCGTATCCGGTCGGTATGCCGACCTCTTTTTTCCCCTCAAGGATCGCCATCAACTCCTTGAATTCGCCCTTGATGAGTTCCTGAATTCCGAAAATGGAGTTGCTCTCCTCTTCTCCGCGCACCCGGAAGATATCCGTCTCAATCGTTTCGATCAGCGTCCCGGCGTCGGCATCGGAATCGTAACATTTCAGCAACGATTCCGAACACACGTCGATCATTTTGCGCAGCATCGCGTATTTGCGCAGAATCAGGCACCACGCCTCCATGTTGACCGTCGTGGCGATCGCACCCTCAAGTTCCGCCAGAAAAACTTCGCCGCCGACGGCATCGAGCTTCTCCTCCGTCCGGAGCTGGTGCGCGACTGATACGAGATCGACCTCTTTTTTCGGATCGTTGTGCAGAAGCAGAATCACACGGAAAATTTCCCGGTGAACATGCGAATAGAACACCTCCGGCGTCCGGAGATGCTCGATCGCGATGTCCACGCAGGGCTCGGGCTCCCGCAGCATTGCCGCGAGCACCGCCCGTTCCACCGCGGAATCGTGCGGCTGCGCCCGGTCGGGGATGATTCCTTCCGCCGGCCGGCCGTTGTTCGCCACACTTTTCGTTTCAAACGCCATTCGGCTCTCAGCCCCGGACAACCCAGACCTTCACCTTGGCGGTGACATCGGCATGAAGCTTGATTTCCACTTCGAAGCTGCCGAGCGTTTTGATCGGATCGAGCTTGATGCGGCTGTGTTCGACATTGAACCCCTGCGCGGCAAGCTGATCGGCGATCATCCGCGCGGTGACCGATCCGAAAAGCTGATCGTCTTCGGTCGCCTGCATCGCGATCGAAAGTTCCACTTCCGCGAGTTTGGCCGCAAGCGCCTTGGCCTCTTCGAGCTCCTTGGCGCGGCGAGCCGCGATCAGCGCCTTGCGCGATTCAATCAACCGCAGCGTTCCCGGCGTGGCCTTGGCCGCAAGGCCGCGCGGCAGAAGATAATTCCGGGCGTATCCCGGCGCAACATGCACCTCGTCGCCCGCCAGTCCCAGCTTCTCCACGTCGTCGAGAAGGATCAAATTCACGTGAGCCATAGAATGATTCCTCCCTCTGTACTCAGTAGACCAGCGCCACGATCCGGGCGCGCTTGACCGCGGTCGCCAGCATCTTCTGGTGATCCAGGCACGTACCGGTGATCCGGCGCGGCATGATCTTGCCTTTTTCCGTCTGGAACTTCATCAGCGTTTCCGCATCCTTGAAGTCGATGTACGAAACCTTCGCTTCGCAGAAACGGCAGATTTTCGGCTTCGCCGGTGATCTCCGACGACCTTGCTTTTTCGCATTTTGCTGCATGATATTTCTTGCCTTTCGTTATTGAATCAACTCTCTACGAACTTCTCTTCTCAAGCTTCAGAACGGGATGTCGTCCTCCATCCCGTCATCGGGATTGAACGCCCCGTCCGGCATCGGCGGCATCGGAGGCTGCTGCGCCTGAGCCGCGCGCAGCATGCCTCCCGGCCCGGCCGCCGGCGGCGACTGCCGCGGCAAACCGCCCGAAGGACGACCGCCTCCGTAATTATTGTTATTCCCTCCGCGATACGAAGGCGGAGGTGCGTCATTGTAACCGCCGCCGTAAGACCCCCCGCCGTCGGGAGAATCTCCGCCGCCGGAGCGACGGTTGATGAACTGGATCTGTTCGGCAACCACCCGCAGTTTCGAACGCCGACCGCCGCCGTTGCGATCCTCCCACTGGTCGAGCTGGAGCCGTCCCTCGACAAATACCGGAGAGCCTTTCTCCAGATACTGTTTGCAGTTCGCAGCACTCCTGCCCCAGACAACGACATCGACGAAACAGGTCTCCTCCACATCGCGCCCGTCGCTCGACTGATAACGGCGGCTTACCGCCACTCCCAGCTCACAGACATTCTGCCCGCTCGGCAGCGAACGCAGATCCGGATCCCGGGTCAGATTCCCCAGCAGCAAAACTTTATTGTACGATGCCATTGCCGTTCTTCCTCCCTGGCTGTTTCAATCTCCTCAACTTCTACGCCGCGCGCTCTGCTTTCTTCGCGGCGAATCCCGCATCCGGAGTCTATTTTTACTCCAGATTCAGTTTCCCCTGCGCAGTCGCGGATTCCGGACGATCGTACACCAGAATCATGTTGCGGAGAATGCGTTCGTCAAGACGATATTTCTCCTTGATGTCCCGCACTTTGGCGGCCGCGAGCTCAAACACGAAATCGAAATAGATTCCCGCCTTGCGCTTGTTGATCTCATAGGTGAACTGGCGGCGCCCCATCGGGGTCGTTTCCACCATGTTGCCACCCAGCGACGTGATCAACTCGGAAAATTCCTTGCTGAACGCCGCGCCCTCGTCATCCGCCTTGCGGATGTCCAGAATGAATACCGCTTCGTATTTTTTCAAGATACAACCTCTTTTTTTTGGTTTGTTTCGCTCTCTTGTTCCTGCTCCGGGACCCAGGCGTTGAATCGGTTCATCGCCCGGGCCATCCCGCATGTCAATACCGTGCGGACCGCTTCCGCCGCCGCATCCAGCGACGCTTCGAACGCCGCCTTTTCCGCGCCTTCGAACTGCGAAAGCACGTAATCCACAACCGCAGCGGGTTTCGGTCGCCCGATCCCGACCCGCAATCGCCGGA
Source organism: uncultured Victivallis sp. (assembly GCA_944389815.1). GTDB lineage: Bacteria > Verrucomicrobiota > Lentisphaeria > Victivallales > Victivallaceae > Victivallis. Next base: position 20,959 of record CALXNS010000025.1, read on the forward strand.
ACGATGCGCTGCCGAGTTCCGCAATGATCGACTTCAGACCGTTATGCCCCCCGTCCGATCCGCCGTTCCGCAGCCGCAGCCGGCCGACCGGAAGATTCAGATCATCGGAGACTACCAGGATATCCTCCGGGGCACAACCAAGTTTCCCGGCCAGATTCGCCACCGCATTCCCGCTCAGATTCATGTATGTCTGCGGAAACTGCAACACAATCCTGCGACCGCGGAAATTCCCGCTGTACACGAAACTCGACGCCAGATGCTCCCGTTCAAAACGACCGGCGGGAAAACCATCGAGCAATCGCTCAAGCACCATGAATCCGGCATTATGACGGGTTCCGACATATTCGGCGCCGGGATTTCCCAGTCCGACTATCAGCTTGATCTCCTGCTCCATTCCGGTTTTTCCACATCTTTCCGGAGCCGCCCCGGCGTCACATCCGGCTTACTCCTCGGCCTTCTTCTCCTTGATCACTTCCGGTTCGGTGACCTCTTCCGTCGCCGCGGCCGGTTCTTCCTCAAGCTGCGGACGCGCCACGTGGAAGACCACCGTCTCCGGATCCATTTCGCACTTCACGCCGGCGGGCAGCACAATGTCGGAAACGTGCAGCGACTGCCCGATTTCGAGCTTGCTCACGTCCACATGCAGCATCTCCGGCAGATCGGCCGGATGGCAGATGACTTCCAGTTCGTGCAGTTCCTGCTCGAGAATTCCGCCGTGCGCCGCGCCAACGGCTTCCCCGTGCGCGTGAATCGCCACCGACGAAACGATATCCTCGTTCAGATTGACTTCCTGAAAATCGATGTGCAGCACATAATTCTTCAGGTAGTTGAACTGAACCTCCTTCACCAGCGCGGGAATCTCTACCGATCCATGCGTCAACGTCACCATGTGCGACGCATGATTGGCGCTGAAGGCCTGCCATTCATCCGCGTTGACCAGAAACGCCTGCGTTTCCTTTCCCTTGCTGTAGACGGCTGCCGGAATCATTCCGGCACGGCGGGCGCGGCGGGATGCGTTTTTTCCGAAATCCTTACGCTCCTGTACCGCAATCTTGATGTTTTCTTTGCTCATGGAATTCCTTTCATTAACTTGGCAATTTTATGAGCCGCTCTCAAAACTTCTCTCTGATTATCCTGTTGAATTCGGCCGTCGTCGTTCTTTTCAATGGTTGATGTAGAACAGCGACGAAACCGATTTCCCGTCATGTATGCGCCGAATCGCTTCGCCGAGCAGCGGCGCCACGCTGATCACCTTGATCCGCCCGCCGAGATCGTCGGCGATCGGCACGGCGTTGGTCGTGATCAACTGCTCGATCTCCGGCGTCGCCAGCAGTTTTTCCTTGCCGGTCTCGTTGAGCATGCAATGGGAGACCGCGCAGTAAATTTTCGCCGCGCCGTTCGCCTTGAGAATCTTCGCCGCGGCGCACAACGTGCCCGCCGTACTGGTCAAATCGTCGGTGATCACGCACACCTTGTCGCGCACATCGCCGACCAGATGGCTCGACGCCACCGTCGTCGCGTTGATCCGGCGCTTGGTCACCACCGCGAAACCGGCCTCCAGCATGTCGCCGTAATACATCGCCATCTTCGCGCTTCCCGAATCCGGCGCCACGACGACGCCGTTCTCGCCGATCAGCGTCTTCAAATACGGCACCAGCACCGGACGGGCGTAGAGATGGTCCACCGGAATGTCGAAGAATCCCTGGATTTGCTGGGAGTGCAGATCCATCGTGATGATCCGGTCGGCTCCCGCTGTCGTAATCAGATTGGCCACCAGTTTGGCCGTGATCGGAACGCGCGGCTTGTCCTTGCGATCCTGCCGCGCGTAGCCGAAATAGGGGAGCACTGCGGTGATCCGCGCCGCGCTCGCGCGGCGGGCGGCGTCGATCATGATCATCAATTCCATTAAGTTATCGTTCGGCGCCTTGCAGGTCGGCTGAATGAGAAACACATCGGCACGACGCACATTTTCCTCGAACTGCACGAAGATCTCTCCATCCGGAAAATGGGTCAGATGAACTTTGCCGAGACTGATTCCGAGATAATTTGCTATCTGTTGCGACAGTTCCGGATGTGCACTTCCCGAGTACACGCAGATGTGTTTTGCCTCTTCCATTTTGGTTCGTTTCCATGTTTTTTGGCATTGCGGAAACCTCAAAACGGCGACGGGGAAAAATTCCCCCCGGGTAACTGCGCTGCGTCTCTTTCCGGAACCTTTCCGGCGACGCATCCGGCGCAATCTGAAGGGAAACCCCGCGGCTCGGGCGGACTCCACACGGTTTCTTCCGAATGGAACCGCCTTCAATCCGTTTTCGCTGCGGATTGAGGTTCCTGAATGCTGGTTTTATTTGACCAACTTTCTACTATATCACGCTTTCCGGAATATTTCAAATCCGCCGGAAGGATTTCTCCGCAACATATTGCAATTTTCCGACCGGAACCGTATATTAATAGCAAAAAAAATGGAACGGAGCCGACGGTGCGGTTCCGGCCGATCCGTTTCGAAATCGCACCACTTCGAAAAACAAACCCGGGAAACTCCGTCTATGAAAAAACAACCATATCCCCGCGCGGCCTCGTTCTCTTTCCGACCGGCACAGACCTCCTCCGTGCGGCCGATTCTGCTCCTGGCCCTGCTCTGGCTGCTCCTGAGCGGCTGCACAACTTCTTCTCTCACCGAAACCCGATCCGTCGCGACTCCGGAAAACGTTTCCAGTGAAAATTCTTCAAACAACTTGCGCAATCTGCAGCGCGCCGCGCGGGAAAACTTCCTCGAAATTCAGGCCGTCGAATCGCTGCAGCAACTCGCCGGCGAACACGTCGACAACCAGCTGCTTCTCCGGCTGCCCGAAGCGGTCGCCGCCGCGCGCGAAGAACGTTTCCCGGCTTCAAGTGAACACGACAACCGGGCGCAGATTCTCGACGCGGCAATCGCATATAATTATCTGCTCACCCAGGAGCGCAACGCAGAACTGCTTGAATTACGCATCCCCCGCGACGCCGAACTGCTCGATTGCACCATCGCCACGCTCTGGAGCAAACTTGCCGCGGTGAATGAGGAAATCGAACTCCTCGGCCTGACGCCGGAACGCAAACAGCGCGCCGAAGAACTCAAACTCGAACTGCGTGTCTACACCGGGCTGCGGGAAAACGAACTTCGGTCCTTCACATTCGACTCGCTCCCCGAACCCGCCAGGCTTCATCGCGATCTTGCCGAACTCCAGAAGCGGGCGGTCCGTCAGCGCAGTGAATCCCACGGCGCCCGTTATTCGCCGCAGTTGAATGCGAAATGCAAATTATTCTTTGAATACGATCGCGCCACGCCGCTCTTCGTCGCCGAAGGACTGCTGCGCCTTCCCCGGCGTCTTGAGGAGCGTTCCATCGCCGATGCGGAATTCCGCGCGGAACCGATCGCCCGGCTCGGTTCCGCCCTCGGCGTCGCCACCGAGATCGAAATCGACCTCGCCAACCTCGAACGCTCCTACGAACTCTGGCGTCTGGCCAAACTCAAACGCGAACTTCACCCCGACAATCCCGAAGAACAATCCGCCGAAATCGCCGCCCGGCTCAACTGGCGCATCGCCTATTTCCGGCTTCTCGCCGACATGGGAACCGATGACCGGATGCCGCCGCCGGATTTCGAACCTGAACCGGATCCGGTTCAGGAGGATCTGCTCTTCTCGCTCCTTACAGGCGATTGATCGAGTTTGAACACCGCCGCATCCAGCGCCGGAACCGGAATGCTGTTTCCGTCTATTTGAAGATGCTGCGCCTCCTCCGACCAGTTTGCCAGAATCACCGCGCGTTCGCCCGTCGTGCCGGATTCCCATCCGGTCGCCAGCACCGTCGGCACTGCGAGCGAGCCGCCGGAAGCGGTGGCGAGGTTCGTCCAGGCGATCCCGTCGATTTTTCCTGTCGGAATCATCCGGCCATGGAGCAGAAATTCCGGGTGACGTTTCCGGACGCGGTTCAAATTGCGCACCAGGGTAAGCACCTTTTCCGAAGGTGGTTCCGGCATCGTCCACGGCGCGCCGCCGGCCCAGTCGACTTCGCCGTTTTTCCGCATCGGCACGGTCAGCAGCGCCCCGGCCGCGAACCCCTGCGCGATGCGATACAACAAATTCTCCGGACTTTTCACGCAGTCGAAAAACAATCCCATGCACTGGTTGCCGGTAAAATCCGTCGCAATCTCGTGAAACATATATGCGTGAAGCGGCACGAAATGAGCCGGCCAGAGCCGCAGATCATTGAACCGCAGCTCTCCGAGAAACGGTTCCGCCGCCCCATCCTCCGCGCCGATCGTCAATTTGAACCCCCTCTCCTGCAGAGCGCGCCGCAGTTCGGCATGAAATTCCCGCCCCGCGGCCGTCTCATGCTGCCCCCGCCCGGGCGCATGGCCGTGTTCACGGGAAAAACATCCAGGCACACCGCCGCCGAGATCCTGATCGAACAACTGATAGAAATCGACCCCGGATGCTGCGACGCGAAGCAGTTCATCACGAATGATTTTCCGCGACTTCGCACAGGAGAGGCACAGTTTCGTCGCCTGACGGTATGGCTTGAAATCATACCGCAACGCCTCGCCGTCCGGATCGGTCGTCATCAATTCAACCGGCCCCGGCCCGATCACGCTCCCGGTCGAATAGACGTATGTCGTCCACGAAACGCCGCTCCCGTACAAACCGATCAGATGCCCCTCCTCATGCAGCGATTGAACCAGTTCCGCAAACGAATCCGCCCCGCCCACCGGCGGCCACTGCAACGGCGGCGTCCACGGTCCCCGCGCATCCCAGCGCATCGGCAGCGCCATGATCCTGCTCTCCGTCGCACGGGCGATCCGCCGCAGCGCGGGGAGAGCGTTCCGGTAGGGAATGAAACAATTGGGTTCGGCGGTGAGCACCCCCTCGCCGCAGACCGCATAGGTCACGACCACCGGCGACGAGGCCACCCACGGCGGATCCTCCGGCGGAATCGCAGGAAGAATGCCCGACGAATACACCCAGTCTCGATAGGGACGCGCCGCCTCCATCCAGTCACCGTCAAACGCGGAAAGTTCGAATTCAAACGCGCCGCGGAACTCCCCGGCTTCCGCCACATCGAACGTCTCGATCGAGAATCCGCCATCCGTATTGCCGATCACCCGGATCCGCTTCGGCCGGCAGAGTTCATCCCGCGCAAACAACCGCACCCCGCCGCGCTCATCGAACCCGGCGGTCAACTGCACCTGGCAGTATCCCGGATAATGTCCGAGCTGATCGTTCTCCTCATAGGGCTGCGCGGAATCATACCGCTCTCCCGGCGGCAGCAGCCGCCCCTCGCTCAGGGGATCCAGCACGGTAAATTCATCCGGCAGATGAAAAAGCGGAAATTCATACGAAGAGAGGATCTTCCCCTCCGGAATTCCCACCCGGTCCAGCGACAGCCGGAAGGCGCACGTTCCGGGGGGCTCCTCCACACCTCTTATTCGTATTGCAACTTCCACACCGGCAAGCGTTCCGCAGGAACGGTAATGAAAGAATTCCCCCGCACAGCAAACGTCGCCGAAATCCGTCGAACTTACCACCTCTCCGGAACGGAAATGCAGCCGGAACAGCACCTCTCCCTTCCGGATCAGATTCCGCCCTCCATGCCGGAGCTCCAGCAGCGAACCATCCTCCATGGCGAGATGCAGTTCATCCTTTCCCGCCCGAATGACCTTTTCCATGATTGCTTTCACCTCAAATTTTCGCCCGCCGCCAACAATCGCTCCCGAATCTGCGCAGCCAGTCCACGCCCGATCGTCTCAAAGGCGTGCGACGCCGGATGCAGCAGATCCGTGGAGTATCCAGTCACATCCGGCAGCAGCGAAGCGTATTCCAGATGCAGCAGCAATCCCTTTCCGCCGTTCGCCGCGGCATCCGCCGATGCGGTCTCTTCACGAACAACCCGGCGGAAGGCGGCCGCCTTCTCCAGTTCCGCGCCCCGAATCTCGCCGGTATTCGGCAGCAGATCGAGGATGAAAACCCGTCGCCGCTCCGAATCGGCCGCGAAGAACGTCAGAAATTTCCGTACCTTCTTTCGAAACTCTTCCGGCGGGAGATGAAATAAATTCGCCCCCAGCTCCAGCACCGCGAATTTCCAGTCGCGCCGCGAAACGATCCACTCCGCCAGTTCGGGCTCCAGAAACGCCCCGCCGCCGAACCCGAGATTCCAGACATCCACGCCGAGTTCGCGCCCGATCACCGCCGGAAACGTCCCGCTCCCGAGCGGCGTGTACGCCCCCTGCGTGATCGAGGAACCGTAAACCAGACAGCCGCATGACGGCAGATCTTCCGGGCGGGGCGCTTCGATCTCCCCATCCACCTCGACCAGCCGCAGTTCGATGAAAGGCGGCAGTACGATCCGGGTCAATTCCGGAGAAAAACGGCGTCCTGTCGGAGAGTTTTTCACCACCGACATCAGAAGTTTCACCGTCTCCGCCGGGCAGGGTTTGATTTCAAGTTCATTTTCTCCCTCCTCCAGTGCAAGCCACGAATCCTGAAAATCCCCACGGAAAATTCCCGTCGCCACCATCGTCCGGGATGTGAAAACCGGATGTCCGACCTCCGGCTGCCGCCGCAGACGGAGACGAACCGACGACGATTTCATCCGGAACCGCAGTTCCATTCCCGCCGGAGAACAAACCCGCCCCCGAAGTGCTTCATTCAATTGCGGCAACAATCTCTGCGGCACACGGAACATTCGGAACGCCCCTTCGCCGTCCCCGGCGATTTCCGCGACGTTATGCAGGATTTTCCTTCTCAGAAGTTCTTCTCCGACCGCCATTTCTCATACACTTTCTTCATTTCATACACCGTTTCGCGGACCTTTTCCGCCATCTCCGCCGGACTCATCCGCCGACCGCCGTCAGCCGGAATCACGCACCAGACGACATCCGAACGTAACACTTCACCCGAACGCAGACGACGGTGTTCTCCGCCGAGCGTCTCAAGTTCGGCGTAGGTCGGACAGGTGAAAAACTCCACCGCAACCGCATCCGCAACCGCATCCCCGGAGCGCGGCATTTCTTCGGAAGTTGCGAGGTATTGAACCAATGCCGTTCCATCCGGATAGACCGCCGCCACCCAGGAGCCGTTACAGCCGGTCTTCGCACCGTCCGGGCTGTCGACCGGCGTGTGAAGCACCGCGCGTTCATCCGGAAGCGGCTGCGCGGCTCCCCGCTCGAAAATTTCCACAAAAAGTTTCCGTTCCGAACTGCCGGGCGCGGCAAAGGGCGACGCATCGAGCAACCCGTATTCCGGAAGAACAATCTGCGTGATCGCCCAGTTCACCACCGGAAACGCGCCGTCGGCGAACGCCTCGATCTCATTGCGGATGATGACACAACAACTCCCCTCCTCCGGCAGATGAACCTGCCGGGTCAGCCGGATTCCGAGTTCCGCCATCGGCGCACTCTCCAGAAGTGCGCCATTTCCGTCAAGCGTCACACGCCACGGCAATCCCTCCAGTGCCGGAACCGGCGGCCAGTAACAATCGTAGGCGGCGCCCCAATACTCCTGGCGCAGCGCCCAGATCTTGTCTCCGCCGAAATTGAACCATTTTCCCGGGACCGCCTCTTTCCGGAGCGCATTTTCCGGCACGGGACCGACCCAGAGCAGATTCGCTTCATCTTTCAGGCCGAAACGGAAGATCCGACCCGTCTCGGGAGAAATCGCCAGTGTGACAACCCCGTTGCCGATCGTGGCGACATTCGAAAAACTTGCGGAATAATCCACCGCAGCCGATCCCGGCAGGTTCGAACCGTCCCTCCACGCACAGCCGGACAACCCGACCCCGGACAGCACGGCCGCCAGCACCAGCGGCAAATAAAAACCGCTTCTCACTTGCCCACACTCACTTTCAATGACGTTTCATACCGTTTTCCCGGTTCGATATCGTCCGCAGTTCCATCCAGACATGCGATGGTGAAAACGGAATCCTGAAGCGTCACACTCTGGGCCGGAGCATCTCCGGGATAATGAATCTCACTCAATTTCAACATCATGCCGCCATCCCGGTTCAGGAATTCGACTTCGTCGGGCCACTCCGCCGCCGTTCCCTGCGCCGGAGTTATTTTCACCCCCAGCCCGGAAGCGATCTCCCGCCCATCCTGCCGAAACACCGACGACATCCAGTTGTCCGACGCCAGTTCCCACCCCAGAAACGCCGGCGTGTCGTGCGGACGGCCGACCGAAACCAGATTCCAGCGCACCTGGAAACTCTCACTCCGGTCAAACACATATTCCGTTTCGCCCCACAACATCGGCTCCGGCAGCCACCGCCGCCCCGGTTCCCGCATCGAATAGACAAAACGCATGTGCAGTTTGCCGTCCTCATAATAAATCCGGACACCGGTTTCCCCGTCGTGTGCGGAAGAGGCGTTCATATTTTTCGGTCCCCACTTCCGGCGGAAGCCGCGGTCGGTGTAAACCCGGTTTCCGCGCAGCAGTTCCTGATCCGAACCGCGGCTGCGAAGCGACGCCATCACGCCGCCGCAACGCAGAAGTTCCACGGAATAATGGCCGTTCTCCACCACCCAGCCGCGGCTGACGTTCCGGAAGCGGAGACCGTCAAGTTGCGTCCACGCGGTCGTTTCCGCTTCGGCAAGCGGCGTATCGATTGTTTTCAGCACAAGAGAGAATTCCCGCTTCCCCGGATCGATGGATTCCGGGAAAACCGCCTCCGATGAATACGGTTGAACGTCGTTCCAGAAAAACGCCGCGTGCCACCCCGGTTTTCCGGCAAGTTTATCGAGCACCATCGCGTTGCGGAGTTCACCGTCAAGCGGATCGCAGAGCGTAAACTCAATTCCGTTCTCTCCGGAAAAGGCGAGAATCGACGGATTCTCGAAATTGAGCGGATTCGTCTCCGACTGCCACATCACCGGCGTCCCGGTGAGGCGATAATACAAAATTCCTTCCGGCATCGTCTGATTCGGCGTGCCGGAAAGGTGCCGGACGGTAAAGAAATCATCCAGCAGCCCCTCCGCCGTGGAGACCTGCCAGCGGGTGATTTCGCTTCCGGCGAAGGCAAATCCCGTCCGTTCCGACGGCCGAGGGCCTTCCAGTACGGCGTCAAGCTTCACCGCGTCGGGCGTACAATGAAAGAGGAATTCCGCCGCAGCCGTTTCCCCGGCCGCGTCCCCCTTCCGCGCAAGCGGAATCCGGACGGAGAGCGTCACCTCCGAACCATCTTCTTCGGCTTTCAACACCTTCACTTCGGCGCCTTCCGGAATTTCCGGAGGCGCGGTCAACGCGAAATCCGTATCCAGCAGGAACCCCGCGCCGTGAAACAACTCCTTCCCCGCCGCATCCGCAAAACGCACGATCCGCCCCGTCGAACGGTCGAGCGCAAACGAATACGTCGATGCTTTCACGTCGATCCGGTTCTCCTCTTCCGACACCGTGACGCGCCCGGTTTCCTTCCCGGACGCCGCGGCTGCTTCTCCGGCAGCACGCGCCTTCGCTCCGTCGGCGGACGCTACTTCCGCAAACGGCGACTCCGCCTTCTCCGGCCGGAGGGCGAGCACCTCATACCCCCACGCCCGGAGAGGAATCTTCAATTTCCGCAATTCCTCAACCGTACCGACCGCCACCGGTTCGGCCGCGCCGGGCCGCCAGAGCGCGAAACGCCCGTCGCCGGGAGCGGCGATGGAGAGCGGTTCCGCAAGTTCCGCTTCGGCGGCGTCGGGCGAGAAATTGACCAGCGCAATGCCGCGCAGATCCCCGTAACTGCGCACCGACACGAAAATACCGTTCCCCTCCGTCGAATATCGTCCGAAACCGCGCCGGAATTCCGGCAGCGACTGCCGGACGGCAATCAATTTCTTCAAATAGATCCCGAGCCCGACGTCCTGATCGTGATACACCATCGGAATTCCTTCGAGGAACATCGAAATCGCCATCAACGCCTTCACCTCGTTCAACCCGACCCAGCCGAACGGCGAAAGATGGTCGTGCGAACCGAAATACTGCAGATGACGGCTCCCGCGCGGATAGGAGAAATTCAATTCATCCAGCCACCGCGCCAGCCCCGCAATCCACGCCGACGTCGCCATTTTCGTGGCCGATTCGCTCAGCGTCGACGCCATCGGGAAATTGAAGATCGCGTCCGCACCCAGCATATAGGGGGCATGATCGACCTCGCCGAGCACCGCGCCGTCGGGTTTATTCTGTTTGACCGCCTGCCGGATCGCGGCAAGCATCTCCAGACCGCCCTGCCGGCAGCCCAGACTGCCGCGGGCGTAGGGCAGAGGCGGCATTTTCCCGCCGTTCTGCTCCAGAGACGCGCGATACCACTCCTCAGGGACGTAGGCGGGCACCTTCTCCAGCGACGGGAAATCCTTCTTGCGCCAGTTCACATAATGATTGCCGATGATCGCGTCGATCCGGCAGCCGTCGAAATCGTAGGTTTTCATATTGTGATCGACGACTCCGGCGATGTATCTCTGATAATCCGGATTGCCGAAATCAAAACACCAGTATGAATATGCATTTCCCTGTTCGTCGAAAATCAGTTCCCACGGCTTGTTGCCGCGCAAGGCGCCGTTCGCCGGAGTTCCGCCGTGCGGCACGCTGTCGAACAAAATCCGCATGTTCCGGTCGTGAACGGCATCGACGAACGCTTTCAGATCGTCCGCATTACCCAGATCCTCGCGCACCTTGTAATAATCGCGCGGCCAGTAGACGTGACCGTCTTCGAACGGCAGAAGCCAGATCAGATTGAATCCGAGCTGCCCGACCCGCGGCAGCAGTTCCTCCCGGGCGGGAACGAACCCGCCGATATCCTTCCAGCCGCTGCCGATGGTGCCGCCTCCATGGAAACTGTAGACGACCGCATCGCGGAACCACTCCGGCGTGTCCGAGACCGCCTTCAGCTTGATTGAATCATACATCAGCCAGACGCCCTCTTCGAACGCCTGTTCCAGATTGCCGGAAAACATTTTCAAATAAAATGGTCCTATCTCCTGCGCTTCGCCGGGATACGCCCAGCCGCAGGCGCGCGACTCCCAGGAAACGGTGATGCCGCCGTCGCGGTTCTTCCGGAATGAACTGCCGCTGATGTCGTTGCGGTATTCCGGCATGAAAATGAGCGTCAGCGACGGATCGTGTTCGATCAGGAGCGGCGGAATTCCCCATGCGCTCCGCCGCTCCTCGCCGTTCTTCAAATCGGCGACGCGGCCGCGTCCGTCGTATGAGGCAAATTCGCGTTTCCCGGGCAGCAGATAGCGCGCCGCCTCCGGTACCGGCAGCGAGAAGACCACGCGGTCGAATTTCTCCGGTTCGTCTTCGCCCCCCTCCGGAGAAAAAACCAGCCGCACCCCGGCGGCGAAAAGATCTGGATCGTCGTTCAGCCCCAGCGAGATCCGGTAATCCACCTCCCATGAGTTCTGCCGCGTGCGAAGCACAAGAACGCCGCTCTTTTCATCCCACTCCCGAGCAAGAAGCCGGCTTGCGAAATCCGGCGAATTCGCCTGCCACCGCGGTCCCCAGTTGAATGGCTGCGTCCCCGACGGATTCCGGCTGATTTCAACACCGTTCCACCGAAGCTCCAGCAACGCCCCGCTTTTTTCATCCACATCCAGCTGCCACGGACCCCGGGAATACGATGCGCCGAAAACCGGCAGCACCGCGCAGTTCAACAATACCGCACACAAGAGCGACGCCGACAACGCGCCGCGGGAACATCCCGGCCGAAAAGAGACGAATTTCCCTGAATATTTCATGACATCAACAATTCAATTCTTTGATTTTCCGTTACTTCCCGCCTCGCGCCGCAAGAGTCGCACCACTCAATTCATTCCGCCCGGCAGCTTCGGGAACAAGGGTTCACTCCACAAGTTTATACCAGAACGTCACCGTGACTGCTTCGCCCTTCTTCACGATGAATTTCTGCATGAAGCCGTTGTCGTGGTTGACTTTGACGCCCTTCTCGCCGGCTTTGGCGTCGGGGACGATTTCCGCAAGTTTTTTCGAACCGGTCTTCCACCAGCTCTGCATCCCCGATTCAAAAGAACCGTTCTTCAGTTCCGCCCCCTCAAGTTCGACGCCGTCGCAGATCACCCAGCTCCGGTCGCCCTCTTCCGGAGCCCATTCGCCCATGACGTGAATCGTCAACGTGCCGTCCTTGTCCGGCGTAAAACTGAACTTTCCCTGCTTCCACTCCGCCCCGGCAGGGAAACGGCTCCGGATGGCCGAATTGCGCCATTTGCCGCCGGGTTTGTTTTCCGCAGTTCCGTTCTCGACGTCGCCCACAGTCAGATAGACGACATCCGGCGCCATGCAGTCGATGTCGATCCGCGCCGCACGACTCGGCGCCGCCTGCACGGAATGAACCATTGCCGCCGTCAGCAGCAGTGCGACGCTCACGCATGAAATCTTTTTCATAGATTCTCTTCTCCTCGCTTCTGATGATAGTTGAACCGCCTCACGGCATACGGAACTGAGCGCCGATCCACATCTCCTTTTTAAAATTGTAATCGCTTCTCAACTCCTGCCCGCCAACGGAATTGACACGCCCATCCGACCGCAGGAGCGTCATTTTCCCGCCGTGACAGAGATTGGCCGCATAAGAGCCGCTTTCCCGGTTCAGCGTGCAGACCTGCCAGTCCCAATGCGTGCTGTCCATCGAAAACTTGTCCTGCCGCAACCGGACTTCCCCGAGCAGCGGAATGGCGAAACCGACCGACTTCTCCGCCGATGGAATCCGATCCATCTTGAACACCATATACCCGGAATCCCCCTGCTGCGTAAGCACACTTTGCAGATCAAGCGCATGACGGTTGCTCGCGTAACTGTACCAGTAATTGACATATTTCCCCGGCGCCGCCACCGGGCAGACCAGCACCGTTTTCGGAACATAATCGTTGTCCGCCAGACTCTGCCCATAGCTGTAACCGGACCCATTGTACATCCAGTAGGAGAGAATCTGATCCTGATTGTCTCCGGCGTACATCGCAAACGCCAGTCCCAGCTGTTTCTGATTGCTCACGCAGGCGGCCGAGCGTGCCCGGTCACGCGCCTGATTGAGCGCGGGAAGCAGCATCGAAGCAAGGATCGCAATGATCGCAATCACCACCAGAAGTTCAATCAGTGTAAAATTCAACCGGGGGGACGACTTCCGAAACGCTTTCTCTTGAATGCTCCCTGCCATTTCTCCTGCCTTTCGAACTGGATTGTGTGTTGTTGATTCCCCGAACAGCAAATTGCAATTCCGAACCATTTTCATAGCTGTGATTTCAATCCTTCCGCCGACCGCTTCCGCAGGCGGCGGCGCTTCATTCAGGCGCATCTTCTCCGCCGCGCCCGGAATCGTCTCCCACCGCCTTTTTCCGCGGAATTCCGCCGGTGGCGAGACGCCCGATTTCGGATGCCGTCCGGGAAAGAATCGCCAGCCGTTCTTCGCGGGAGGCGTCCGGGAAGATCTCCCGGTCGCCGGAAATGGACAATCCCGCCAGAAGCTCCCCCGCCGGACTGAGCACCGGCACCGCCAGCGACCAGACCCCTTCCACGGATTCATCAAAAACTTCTGCAAATCCTTCGCGGCAAATCGTTTCACACAGCGCATCCAATTCGGCGAATCCGGTGACGGTCTTCGGCGTCAACTGACGCCTTTCCAACCGCTTCCACAATTTCGCCCGCGCCGCGGGCGGCAGCATCGCGGTCAATACCCGCCCGCAGGCGGTCGAATGCAGCTGCCCGGTCCAGAACTGCGGCGGCACCATCTCCGCCGTCCGTCCCGGTTCCATCAGCCCGAGACAGAAAAGTTTGTCGTTCGCGGAAATCCCGAGAAACCCGGTGCAATGCGTCGCCAGCGCGAGTTTGCGCAAACACGGCCGCCCCGCCTCCCGCAACCTGCTCCAGCGGTCGGCAAACGACCCCAGATAAAAGCAGTGCGGCCCAAGCTGATAACGACGGTGTTCATCCTGCGAAACCATTCCCCGGCCGTAGAGGCTGCGCAGCAGATTGCCCGCGCTCTGAATGCTGATTCCCAGCGCCGAGGCAATGTCCAGCGCCCGCATCGGTTCGCGCCGTTCCGCCAGAAGATCCAACACGTCAAACGCACGCTCCAGCACCTGAATCAGTGTCTTTTCTCCCGTCTCGCGAACCATTGAAATCCTCAACAAAATACAATATTATTGTCTTTTGCTGATATTATACCTTAAAAAAAACGGATTGTCAAGAGCGGGTGAAATTTTTTCGGCGAATTCTCGCTTATGAAGCGGTTCGCCCGGGCGTTCAGCGGCGGCGACGGACGTAAAACGCGCCGCGCGTGCCGTTGTAACAGACCCACGCGACGCCGCGTCCTCCGGGCAGCAGATAAAGATCGCCGTTGCCGTCGAAAGAGCTCTCGTGCGATGCCGCACTCCAGTTGTCGCGCTGCAATTCAGCTTCAGTCCGCCTGAGATTGCCCGCCGGATCCTCCGGAGCATTCTCGAACGAACCGTACCAGCCGCCGCTGCCGGGAAAATGAATCACCTGAATGGGGGTCGCACCGGGCGGGAGCGACGGCAGTTCCGAAGGCCACTGCGGCGCCGGAAGTTCCGCGGGCGCGGTAATCCGGAAGACTGTCACCGGTTTGTCGTCGCCGGAATAAATCAACAGCCAGCGATCCAGCCGGCCGTCGGAAAGAAGATAGGTCAATCGAACCGTATCTCCCAGCAACTGCAGATTTTCCGGCGGGAACGACGAAGTAAGAAACCGGATCAATCCAGAAAAATCCCCATCGGCCCGATAGGTTTCCAGCTTCAGTTCGACCCCGTTGAGCACCAGCTCCTCCGTGAACAACGGTTCCGGAGAGAGCCCGGGCAGCGTTTCCAGCTTTCGCCGCACCTCCTCGTCGGCCGACGGCTTCCACGGCCACAATGTGAAGACCTCGCCCTGTACGGAAAGCGCAAAAAAGAGAACAATCACGCCCGAAATCAACCGCCGCATCATGCCGTCGCAGTTCACCGCGCCTCCTCCCGGGTCTGGCTGCATTCAGCCGCTTCCAGCTTTTTCAATGCATCGGCGACACTCTCCCCGGAATCGGGAAACCGCCAGTCGGGGGCGATTTCCGCGAGCGGACCGAGCACGAATTTCCGCTGACGCGCCCGCGGATGCGGAACTTTCAAGTTCATTTGATCGATGCACTCGTCCCCGAAGAGAATCAAATCCAGATCGAGTGTCCGCGATTCCCTGCTGGAGTGTTCCGCCGGGCGCCCTTCTTCGCGTTCAATCCGCTGACACAGGGCAAGAAGTTCTCCGGCACTTCCGGACCAGATGCCGGTCAGTGCGGCATTCAGAAAATCCGCGGTTCCGGGAACGCAGTCGACTGCTGGATTCTTCAAAACGGCACTCCTGCGGATCGATTTCACGCCACCGGAACGGAGTTTCTCCACCGCACGATCGAAAATGGCGGCGGTGTCTCCCAGATTTCCCCCCAGTAAAACGGCAATTTTTACAGATTTTATCATAAAACATTCGTTTTTTTGCAAGATCGCGCGTATATTTATAATGGCACAAAAAAATAAAATTACAATCGAAAACCGTATGAGTGACAAGCCTAAAATCTATTTTCTCGGCTCCGGCGTAATCGCCGTCCCGATTCTGAAGGCGGTCGCCGCCGCTCCCGAACTCGAACTCCTCGGCGTCGGCACCCAGCTGGATCGGCCCGCCGGAAGAAAGCGGAAACCGACACCGACGCCAATCGGCGCCGTCGCTCCGGAATTCGGCCTTGAGGCCGAACGAATCGCCTCAGTCAACGATCCGGCGTTCCTCGAACGATTGCGCGCGATGAAGCCGGACATCGTCCTGGTGGTCTCCTTCGGTCAGATTCTGCGGGAACCGTTTCTGACGCTGCCGAAACACGGCTGTGTCAACATTCACGCCTCGCTGCTGCCGCGTTACCGCGGTGCGTCGCCCATCACCCAGTGCATCCTCAACCGTGACGCCGAAACCGGAATCTGTTTCATGGCGATGGAGCGCGGCCTCGATACCGGACCGATTTTCCATACGGTTCATATTCCCCTCGATCACCGCGAATACGCCGATCTTCTGGAATTCAAGATGGGCCAGATCGCCGCGGAAGCAACTCCCGGCATCCTCTGCGCCATCGCCGCGGGACACCTGACCGCCGTGCCGCAGGACTCCGCACTGGCCACGGTCTGCACCAAAATCAAGAAAACCGACGGGAAAATCGACTGGAAGGCGCGAGCGCTGGATATTGAGGCGATGGTTCGCGCATATTCTCCGTGGCCGGGGGCGTATTGTACGCTGCTGACCATGAAAGGCGAAATCCCGGTAACATTAACCAAGGTTTTAATGCGCAGAGACTTCCACGGCGACCCCGGCGAAGTGCTCCAGGCGGACAAATACGGTCTGGTCATCGGCTGCGGTCAGGGGGCGATCGAAGTTCTGGAACTGGCACCATCAGGACGGCATGCGATGCCGGCGGTGGCCTTCCTGAACGGGCTGCGGGGCGAACGGCCGCAGATCCTGCCGTGAGCGCATAACAATTTTCATGCATGGACAAGGAATATGGAAAACAACGGCAAACTCATCGTGCTCAACTGCGAGAAACTTGAGCGCCGGTTCGCGATGCTGAACAACGGCAGGCTCGAAGAGTATCAAATCGAGCGGGACGACGACGAACCCAAGGTCGGCAATATTTATCTGGGCAAAATCATCAACCTCGAACCCTCGCTTCAGGCCGCATTCATCGACATCGGCGCCGGCAAAAACGCCTTTCTGCACTATCATGAAATGCTCCCCGCCGGCGACGACCTCCTCGAACGGCGCAATGAGGAAAACGCGGAGGACAAAGATTTCAGCATCGAGGAAAACATCGCCGCCAAACGAAAAAAACGCCAGGACAAACCCGGCTCCAGACTCGGGGCGGAAGCGTTGCGACGAAAAACAAAGCTCACCGTCGCGGATATTCCCGAATTCTTCAAACCCGGCATGGAACTCCTCGTTCAGGTCGTCAAATCCCCGATCGGAACCAAGGGCGCCCGCGTCACCACCAACATGTCCATTCCCGGCCGATATCTCGTGCTGATGCCGTACAGCGAACACATCGGACTTTCCACCCGCATTGAAAACAATCAGGAACGCGACCGGCTCCGCAAAATTCTCTCCTCGCTCGAACTGCCGGAGGGAATGGGATTAATCTGCCGTACCGTCGGAGAGGGACGGCGGGCGACGTTCTTCAAACGCGATCTCGATCTGCTGCTCGATTACTGGCGGAAGATCGAAAAAGCCACCGAAACGCGCGAGGCTCCCGCGGAAATTTTCACGGAACCGAATTTGATCGAGCGCACGATCCGCGACTTCATGACCGAAGAAATCGGCGGCATCGTCGTCGACGACCCCGCCGCCGCAAAACAGATCACCGACACCCTCAAACGGATCGGCGGCGGCAAAATGGTCGGCAAAGTCACGCTCTACAACGGCTCGAAACCCATCTTCGAACATTACCGGATCAATGAACAGCTCAAGGAAGTTTATCAGCGCGAAGTGCGCCTGCCGTCGGGCGGCTACATCTGCATCGACGAAACCGAAGCCTTGATCGCGATCGACGTCAACTCCGGACGCGGCGGCAGCCGCAAGGGAACCGATCAGCCTGAATTCATCCTGAAAACCAACCTCGAAGCCGCCGAGGAGATCGCCCGGCAGCTGCGGCTGCGCAACATCGGCGGCCTTGTGGTGCTCGATTTCATCGACATGCGCAGCGCCCGCGACCGCGACGAACTGCTCCGCACCATGAAGAAGCTGGTCAAAAACGATCGCGCAAAAACCAAGGTCCTGCCGTTGAGCAAGCTCGGCTTGATGGAGATGACCCGGCAGCGCGAACATGAGAGCATCAAGGATCAGATCTACAATCCATGTCCGTACTGCGGCGGTTCGGGACTGGTGAAGTCTCCGGTCACCATGAGTGTCGAAATTCAACGGCGACTCAATTCCGTTCTCCGCGAAAAACGTTTCCGCGGAGTCGAAATCCGGGTCATCATGCATCCGGACATTCTCGCAAGGCTGCGCAATGAAGACGCCCAGCTCCTGCGCGACATCGAAGAGAAATATCAGCACTCTCTGACCTTCCGGGCGGATCCGGGACTGCATTATGAGGAATTCCGCCTGATCGATCCGGTCACCGGCGCTGAATTGAAGTAGAATTCCCGGTGCCGCACGCCGAACGAAAGGGGGATGTCGGCAGTTACGCTCGCGCCGCAGTCAGGACGTAGACGCAGACGGCTCCGCCGCGCAGAAGTTCACGTGCGGCGGCGTCCAGCGTCGCTCCGGTGGTGAAGACGTCGTCCACCAGCAGAATCCGTTTGCCGCGCACCAGTTCCGGTTTCCGAAGCTTGAAAGCATTCTGCGGATTTCTCCAGCGCGCCTCAAGTTTCAACGCCGCCTGCCGTTTTCCGTGCCGCACCCGGCGCAGTACGGAATATTCCCGAATCCCGAGGCGGCGGGCCACCACCTGACCGAACAATCCGGATTGGTTGTAACCGCGCCTCAGACGACGCATCCAGTGCAGCGGAACCGGTACGACCAGATCCGGTTCGAAATGCAGCGAGCCCACCAGTTCCGCGCCGAGTTCCCCCAGGGGCCGGGCCAGTTCCGGCATGTCGTGAAATTTGAAATCATGGATCAATTCGCGAACCTGATCGCGATACTCGAAGATCGAGGCGGCTCCGAGCCACGGCCGGCGCCGGATGTGGGGACCGAGACATTTTGAACATACACCGAGTACGCCGTCAAATGCGCCGCCGCAACCGGGACAACGCACGCCGGTGATGCGCGGAAGTTTTTCGAGGCACTCCGGACAGAAACGGTTTTCGCCGCCGCCGTCACCGGTTCGGCAGAGCGGACACGGCAGCAGATTGTAAAACGCCGCAATTTTTCTCAGAATCCCGAACATTCTCCCTCCGGCAGAATTCCAGGCTGATAATCCGCGTGATAATAGATCCCGTCGATCCACCACCGATTGCGGAACTCCACTTCACACAGATCAAACCGGCATTCGAATCCCCGCAGACGATAAAGATGTCGATACAGCCGCGCGGCACGGCGATTTCTTCTGCACTGAACTTCGGAAAGATTTTCGCCGGGTCGCCGGTTCCAGCAATTCAAACGGCGACTTTTCACCTCAATGAAACGGATGATCGCACCGTCACGCACCACCAGATCCAGTTCGCCTGCGCGACAGCGCCAGTTGCGCGCCAGAACTTCGTTGCCGCGCGCTTCACAGAGCCGGAGTACCGCATCTTCGCCGCGTCGCCCCAGCTGCAGATGCAGACGCCGGGCCCGGTCAAGATTCGCTGCCATGACGTTCCGCCAGGAGTCGGGCGACCTCTGCGAAATCTCCCGCAAACGTGATCTTCGGATTGGGAGCCGGCGCGGAAACGATCGCGCACGAAAACCCCGCAGCGCTCAATGCACCCGCGTCATCGGTGAAATCGGTTGCAGGATTGAGTTGATAGGCAGCACACAATCGTTCGGCGGAAAAAACCTGCGGCGTCTCAACCCGCCATAAATGATCCCGATCGACGGTGCCGCACAACAACCCGGAGTCATCGCTGCGTTTGAGCGTATCGGTCACCGGTTTTCCGGGAATCGCGCCGCCGACCTCACGGGCCCGTTCGATCAGCGACAACAGCAGTTTTCCGTCCGCCAGCGGCCGCGCGGCGTCATGGACGGCGACGATACCCGTATTCATTTCCAGCGCCCGGAGTCCCGCCTGAACCGACGCGCTGCGAAACGCTCCACCCGGAACGAAACGCGCCCCGTTGCCCGGCAGAAATTGTTCCGCCAGAAGCCGGAACGTCTCCAGTTCCCCCGCCGGGGCCACCACCGCCATTTGCGCCGCGTACGGCAGGAAGGTTCGTATGCTGTGGCAGAAAACCGGTATGCCGTCGAGTTCCAGCAACAATTTATTCCCGCCGCCGAACCGCCGCGACGAGCCGCCGGCGACGATGATTACGCCAAGATCGTTCACCATATCGTAATGAATAAAATAAATTTAAATTCGTTTTCGCTCCTTTTTCCATAAGATAAAGCGTCGACATTGTTCTGTCAAATCGAATTCGATTGCATTTGTCCCGGGTGGAGGATATATTATCTTTCAGGAGGAGGGCTTCACCCATGAAAATTGTCGCCGATGATAAAATTCCATTCCTGCGCGGCGCATTCGAACCATTCGCAGAAATCGTTTATCTTCCCGGCGGAAAAATTTCCGCCGCGGACCTCCGGGACGCCGACGCGCTGATCACCCGGACCCGCACCATCTGCAACGCCGCGCTTCTTGCGGACAGCTCCGTCAAATTCATCGCCACCGCCACGATCGGATTCGATCACCTCGACACCGCCTTCCTCGCCCGGCAGAAGATCCGCTGGACCAACGCCCCCGGCTGCAACGCAGCAAGCGTCGCCCAGTACATTGCTTCCGCCCTCACCGACAACAACCGGCTCCTGGCGGGAAAAACGCTCGGCATCATCGGCGTCGGTCATGTCGGCACCCGCGTTGCCGCCGTCGGCGAAGCGTTGCAGATGCGCGTGCTGCGCAACGACCCGCCCCGCGCCCGGATGGAGGGCGGAAACGGATTTGTGCCGATTGAACAAATCATCAAGGAAGCGGATTTCATCACGCTTCACGTGCCGCTCACGCACGACGGATGCGACAAAACCTTTCATCTGGTCGACGCCGCATTCCTCCGGCAAATGAAGCATGATGCCGTATTGCTCAACACTTCGCGCGGCGAAGTCGTCAACAATGTCGCGCTGCGGGAAACGCTCAAGCGCCATGAAATCGGCGGCGCAGTTCTCGACGTCTGGGAAAACGAACCGGAAATCGATCGCGAACTGCTCGGACTCGTTCAGCGCGGCACACCCCACATCGCCGGATATTCCGCCGACGGCAAAGCCAACGGCACCGCCATGAGCGTGCAGTCGGTGGCGGAATTCTTCGACATTGAACCATTGAAGAACTGGCGCCCGGCACAGATTCCGCCCCCCGCTCAGCCGCACATCGAATGCCCGCCCGGGCTTTCGCGCGCCGAAATCATCGCCGGTGCCTGCCGCGCCGCTTACGACATTGCCGAAGACGACCGGATGCTCCGGGAGAATCCGGCATCATTCGAGGCGTTGCGCGGCAATTACCGCATCCGCCGCGAGCCGCCGGCATTCACGGTGAATCCGCCGCTTCCGGAGTTGCTTCAGCTTGGATTCCGAACGCCGTAGCTTCTCTCTCCCGGAAGCGCTCACCGCCCCGCGTTACGACTCCACGCGGGACGCCCGGTTCCATGCGGCAACGATCGCCGCGATTGCCGCGAGGTTGACGTTCTGATCGATCCCGACGCCGAATATCGTTTCGCGGGCACCTTCATGCCGAATGCCGATGAAGGCGATTGCCCGGGCATCCGCTCCCTCGCCGAGTGCATGTTCGACATAGGATTCGAT
>CALXNS010000026.1 GCA_944389815.1 uncultured Victivallis sp.
TGCGTTCCGTAACAATGGCGAAGCGTATGAACGTTAATCGGTTTTGTGAATCCACTTTCCCGAACGGCCTTTTTCCAAACCAGCAGCAACGTTTGGCCGATGATCGGCCGATCCAGAGTGCCTGTGCACGGTGTTCCACTCCGACGTGGCAGGATGTCGATGCGATTGAAACGCGCGAGGTCGGACTGCTGCTCGGGACTTCGCCGCGCGGAAAATACGGGCCGAATCTCTATTTCCGCTATCGCATCGAAGCGGCGGCGCAATTGTACCATGCGGGAAAGATCCGCAAAATCATCGTTTCGGGCGACAACAGCCGCAAAAACTACAACGAACCCGGAGCGATGCGCGAGGCGCTCGAAGCAAGGGGGGTCAGGCCGGAAGACATCTATGAGGACTACGCAGGGTTCCGTACACTCGACTCCGTGATCCGGGCAGACAAGGTGTTCGGACAGAAAAAGTTCACGGTGATTTCGCAGATGTTTCACTGCAAACGCGCGATCTATCTTGCGGAACGAAACGGCATCGACGCAATCGGGTTCTCCGCACAGGATGTCCGCGCTCCCCGTTTCCGGCTCAAAAACCATCTGCGGGAAACACTCTCCCGTTCCGCCGCTCTCCTCGACGTCCTGCTCGGCCGCGGCCCCCGCTTCCTCGGCGAACCCTTCCGACTGGACCAGCCACCGCCATTTCAAAAATAATTAGATTAATCAAATTCGATCCCTTGCTTTTTGCACTCCGCATGCTATATTCAATACAAAACATTATTTTTTTTACACTTTAAATTAGACACAACTAACAAAAAAGGAGCTTCCATGCCACACGTGAACCAACCAGCCGTCCTCTGCCATCAGCCAATCATCATCCCGCGACAAAACTCTGCACCCGGCAGTACAAGAGAGGGGTTCGGAGGTGAGAAAACGGACACCAAGGCCGTGTCTCTCCACGAACCAACCATCCCTCGAATTTCCAATCAGTCGAGAAACCCCACGCATCGTTGTTTCCGCCCGGCACCGGCATCTTGCCGGACACAGGGGGGCGCGGGTGGCGGTGGACACGACCCCCGCCACCCGCAACCAGACAACGGTCAAAACGCATTTCACACTGATCGAATTGCTGGTAGTGATTGCGATCATCGGGATTCTGGCAAGCATGTTGCTGCCGGCCTTGAACCAGGCGCGGGAGCAGGGACGATCGACCTCGTGCCTGAACGGTTTGAAACAATTGACGGCGGCCAACATCATGTACACGGCCGACAACGAGGTCTATGTGAAAGTACGTGCCGGAAAAAGTTCGACAATCTACTGGTACGGAGCGAACAGTGCGGGTGGAATGGGGGGGCGGCGGCGGACGCTACGACTACACGGCCGGACCGCTGTTTCCCTACTACGGCAGCACACCGCGGGCGATCATCTGTCCGACGTTCGCGGCGACGGCGGGACTTCAGACCGGGGATATGACGAAAATGGATTCGCTCGGCGGATACGGCTACTCCTGCCGGAAATACTCGACGACGACATATTTTCAGGGCCAGATCAGCAATGGAGCCACGAAACCCGCGAAGGTGAAAAATCCGACGGAAACGGTGATGTTCGGAGACAGCCAGATCCAGGCGGACAATGTGACCGGGCCGATTCTCTGCCCCTTCGGTTACGGAATGGGACACACGAACGGCACGACGGGTTTCCGCCACCAGCGGCGGGCGAATGTCTCCTGGGCGGACGGGCACGTCACTTCCGAGTTGTTCAGCGACGGTGACGCGGCCAATCTCTACGGCTGTTTCGGGGACCCGGACGAGAACGAGAAATACTTCAACTACCTGTATCCTGGTGCAATTGAACTCGTTGAAATATAAGGAAAACAAACATGGCAACGATCAAGAAAACCGGTATGGTGCTGATTCTGCTCCTCGGAGTCGCAATGGTGATTCACGCATTTTCGGCGGACCGGACGCCGGAGGAGTTCCGGCTGCGGGAAATCACGGAGGAGGAACATTCCGATGCGCGGAAATTCATCGGCGAACTCACCGGCTATGCGCGGAAGGGGGCCGCAGCGAACTTCGCGCGCCACTGCGAAGATGCCCGCAACCGGAAGACGGCGAGTTCCTGGTACGCGATGCGGAAATTCAGTTCGGCGGAAAGCAAACTGACCGGAATCAGCAGTTACGAGGCCGACCCTGAACGGTGCCGCCTTCATCTGGAAAACACGCGGGGAGAGATCGGTACAGCGATCTGCCGCCGCGAAAATGGCGGAAAGTGGAAATTCGTCTCGTTCACATTCGTCACCCCGGAGGAAAACGAATGAACATGTACCTGAGGGAGGCGAGAAATCCATGACGCTGTTTCTCTCCGCCGTTCTCGCGGCTGCGGCGTTCCAGAGCTTCTGCAAACTCGCGCTGCTGCCGCGGCGCTGGGAATTGCTGGCGGCAGCGCTGCTTCTGCCGCTGCCTTTCCTCTTCGAACAACGGCTTGCGCAGACGAGCCTCGCCGCGGTGACGGCTTCGCTCTCCGGCGCGGCGACGCTGGAAAACTGGTGTGCGCTGGTCGTCATCCAGGAATTGTTCTCGCTGCTTGCGGGCTTCTCCCTGCTGTCGGAATACGAGTCGGGAGAAGGACGGCTCAGGCGCTGGAAATTCGCGGCATTCCTGCCTTCGGCCCTGCTCCCGGCAGGCGCGCTTTATCTGCAGATGCGATTGTTCAACGGATTGCCGGGCATGGAATTCCGGCACATCACGTGGATTCTCGCCGCCGCGCTGCCTGCGGCGGGGATCGCGGCGGCCGAACTCGTCCGGCTGCTGCGACGCGAACGGGAATCCCGAATCCTCTTCACCCTGCATGCGGAGTGGATTCTGCTGCTCGGGGCGGTGTTTCTGCCGGTTGCGGCGACCGCCCGGCTGATTCCCGCCGCAAACGAGGAGAACGGACTTGAAACGCTCGCCGTATTCGGGCTTCTTGCCGTTCCGATCCTTCTCAGCATGATCGTCTTCACCATCTGTTTCAACTATAAAAGGAAAAAATACCATGTCCACCGTCACCCAAATTCTTAACTGGATCTCGAACAGCCTGCTGCTGCCGGTCATCGTGCTGCTGCTGGCGGCGCTGATCGCGTCACTCGTTTCGCTCGGCGGATTCTTCTCGACCTATCTTGTCCTGCTGCAGCAGCGCCGGAAACGCAATGAACTTTTAAAGAGGATCCGCACTTCGCCCGAAGTCGACGCCGCCGACTTCGACGAGGGCAGCATCTTCGGCTGCCACCTGGCGGAACTCGACGCGCTCGGCTGGAACGAACTCGAATGCGAAAAACGAATCGCCGAAATCCAGCAGAATTACGAGCGCGAACTCGAACGCGCGAAATTCCTCACCAAGGTCGGCCCGATGCTCGGACTCATGGGTACGCTCATCCCGATGGGACCCGCGCTCGCGGGACTCGCTTCCGGAGACATCCACTCGATGGCGTACAATATGCAGATCGCTTTCGCCACCACAGTGGTCGGGTGTCTTGTCGCCGGAATCGGCCTGCTGGTCTACTCGGTCAAACGGCACTGGTTCATGGAGGAGATCTCGAATCTGCAATACGTTCTCGACCGGAAAGTTGCGGAGGGCGCCAGATGAAGAGACGCCGTTACAGCGACCTCTTCCGGGACGAGGATGAGGTCGATCCGCGTTCGAGCCTCATGAATCTCTTCGATGCGGCGATGGTCTTCGCCGTCGCGCTGATGGTCGCCTTCGCGATCCAGAGCCGCATGACCGAGTTTTTGACAGCCGAAGACGCGACTTTCGTCAAAAACGCGGGCCGCCCCGATATGGAGATCATCGTCAAGAAGGACAACAAAGTCACCCGTTACAAATCTGAACAGACCAAAGGCTCCGGCCGCGGGCAGCGCGTCGGCATCGCCTACCGCCTCGAATCCGGCGAGGTCATCTACGTTCCTGACGGAGAAAATTAAATCATGCGGAAATGGAATTGGAACTATCTTGCGCTCGCGGCAGCAATCGCGGTGATCGCCGCCGCCTTCGGCGTTTATCATCATTATGGAGCGGAGACGCGCATTGCGTTCGTAAACTATCCGGAGTACATTCTCGCCCCGCTGCTCGATCAGGAGATCAACCCCGCAATCCGCGCCGACGCGGTCAAGTGGACCGAAACCAGCGGAAAAGAGCTGAAGGATTACGATTGCATCATCTTCTTCGGCATGGGGTTGAACTTCACGGAAGAACAAAGCCGGCTTCTCGCCGAGTTGAAAAAACCGGTCTACACCACCGCCTCGACCCGGCAGGAGACCGCCTTGAGCACGCTGACCGAAGAACAGCGCGAAACGCTCGCAGGGTATCTCGCGGGCGGAAAGAAAAACTTCCGGCGGATGCTCGACTTCATCCGTTACGAAATCGACGGCAAACGGATCCGCGCCCCGAAACCGGAACCGCCCGAAAAACCGGAAAACCGTCCCTTCTTCCACATCGCCGAGGAGGACGCGTTCAAGAGCTACCGGGAGTATCTCGCCTGGTACCGGGAGAGCGGCCGCCACAAACCGGACGCCGCCACGGTGTGCCTCCTCTCCGGCAATGGCGGCGGAGCGCTCGAAGAACTGATCGAAGCGTTGGAGAAGAAAGGTCTCAACGTCGTCGGCATCAGCGGGATGCGGGGACTAGAACCGATTTTTGACGAAGTCCGTCCCGATCTCGTCATCTACCAGCCGCATGGCCGTCTCGGGGAGAAAACCGTCGAACTTCTGAAGAAATACAACGTCCCGCTTCTGTGTCCGATCAAAGTCAATGAACCTTACGAGGAGTATCTGCGCGACCAGCGCGGCATGACCGGCGGCATGCTGAGCCAGAGCATCACGATGCCGGAACTCGACGGCGGGACGGTTCCCTTCGTGCTTTCGGCGCTCTTCCGCAACCGGCGGGGACTTCTGGAATTCCGCATGATTCCCGACCGGCTCGAACGGTTCGCCGAACTCGTGAAGAAAACCACGGACCTGAAACGCAAGCCGAACGCCGACAAGAAGATCGCGATCATCTACTACGGTTCCGTCGGGAAGGAGGCCGCCACGGCAGGGCTTGGCGTGGCCGAATCGGTGCTGAACGTGCTGAAACGCCTGCGTTCCGAAGGCTACACCACCGGTCCCCTCCCCGAAAACGCCGAGGAGCTGAACCGCGAGATCGAAGCCGGAAAAGCCGCGTTCGGCACCAACGCCGGAGTCGCTGCGAGCGACGGAAATCCGCCGCGCGTCCAGAGCATCACGATCACGCCGGAGGAGTACCGCGCCTGGGTCGCAAAAAGCATGCCCGCCGATCTCTATCAGACGGTCGTGGAGCGCTACGGCGAATTTCCCGGACAATCATTCCGCACGCCGGAAGGGAACATGAAACTCGGGCGGATCCGGTTCGGCAACATCATCCTGATGCCGCAGTCGCTCCCCGGCGAAGGCGAGGAGGAGAGCAAGCTCATCCACGGCGTCAAAATGTCTCCGCCGCACACCTACATCGCAACCTATCTCTATATCCGCCATGGATTTGAAGCTGATGCGATGATGCATTTCGGCACCCACGGCAGTCTCGAATTCACGCCGTGGAAACAGGTTGCGCTCTCGAGCTACGACTGGCCGGACGTGCTTGCAGGCGGGATTCCGCATTATTACCTCTACATCATCAACAACATCGGCGAAGCGCAGATCGCCAAGCGCCGCAGCTACGCCACCATGGTGAGCCACCTGACCGCGCCCTTCATGCAGGCGGGCGGCTATGGAGCACTCTCACAACTGCACGAGAAACTCGATCAGCATGAAGCCGCCGAAAACCCGATGCTCAGGGCCGAATATGTGAAGTCGATCGTCGAAATCGCCACAAAGGAACACTACGACCGCGACCTCAAACTCTCCGCCGGATTCGCCTCCGGCAAGCCGACCGAAGAGGATTTCAGCAAGCTGCACAACTTCCTGCACGAGATCCAGGATGCGAAGGTCAACCGCGGGATGTACGTCATCGGCCGCCCGTACACGCCGGAAGAGGCGGACGAGACCGCCCGGCTCATGACCGTCGACGCCATCGCCGACGCGCTTTTCAAAGCCGATCTCGAAGCCGGAAAGGTGACGGAAGAGCGGCGCCGGGATCTCCCCTTCTTCACCGAACACTACCTCGCCCGGGCGCATGAACGTGCCAGGGAAACGCTGAAGCATCCGGAAAAATTCAAACGCGCGACTCCCCTTCCCCCATCCCCGGCCGCCGCCTCCGAATCTCAATCCGATACGGAAGAGGTACGCCGCATGATACAGAGCGGCAAACTCCCCGACGGCCGTGACATCCCGCCCGAAATGATGGCCGCATTGAACAATACAAGCGGCAGCGGGATGCGCCGGAATGAGGCGGCGAAACCGGAAACGAAACCGCAGCCTGAAGAGGTTACGTTCCGCGCCCGCGCCGACCTGCTGAGTTCGACTCCGGCGGAGCTTGATGCGATCGTGAACGCGTTCGGCGGAGGCTATCTTGCGGCGACTTCCGGCGGCGACCCGGTGCTGAATCCGGACACGGTTCCGACCGGGAAGAACCTCTACGGCATCGACCCGGAACGTACGCCGACCCGCGAGAGTTACGCGGTCGGGCGGCAGCTCGGCGAAGCGCTCATCGCCGAAAAACTCAAGACCACCGGGGAATATCCGAAAAAAGTCGGCTTTTCGCTCTGGGGCGGGGAGTTCATCCGGACGCAGGGTACGAACATCGGAGAGATCTTTTTCCTGCTCGGAGTCGAGCCGATCTGGGATTCGCGCGGCCGGGTGCAGGATGTACGGCTCATCCCGATGTCGGAACTCAAACGCCCGCGCATCGACGTGGTGATCCAGACCTCCGGCCAGTTCCGGGGGGCGGCGACCAGCCGCATGCGCCTGATCGACAAGGCGGTACGCCTGGCCGCAACCGATCCGGACGGAGAATTTGGAAATTATGTGCGGGAAGGATCTCTGGCGATCGTCAAGGCGTTGATTTCCAGCGGGATGTCTCCAGAGGACGCGAAGTCGTACAGCCACGCCCGGCTCTTCGGCGGCATGAACGGCAACTTCGGCTCCGGCGCCACCGGCATGGTGCAGAACAGCGGGAAATGGGAGGATACGAAAGAGATCGCCGAACTCTATCTCAACAACATGGGCGCGCTCTACACGGAAGAACACTGGGGCGAACATGTCGGAGGCGTCTTTCAGGCGGCGCTTGAAAATACCGACACGGTCGTGCAGTCGCGCTCTTCGAACAGCTGGGGACCGCTCTCGCTCGATCACGTCTATGAATTCACCGGCGGATTGAGCCTCGCCGTACGCCATGTGACGGGCAAGGATCCGGGCGCCTACTTCAACGACCTGCGCACGCCGGGCCGCGCCCGCGTCCAGGAGGCCGGCGAAGCCGCCATGGTCGAGGCGCGCAGCACCGTGCTGAACCCGAACTACATCAGGGAGATGATGAAGGAAGGCGCTCCCGCGACGGGCAGTTTTGTCGAAGTGTTCCGCAATACGTTCGGCTGGGAAGTCATGAAACCGGACATGCTCGAAGACCACTTGTGGCAGGAGTACAAGGAGGTCTACATCGACGACAAACTCGGTCTCGACATCCGCAATTTCTTCGAAGAAAACAATCCGTCAGCTCTTCAGGAAATGACATCCGTCATGCTCGAAACCGTCCGCAAAGGGTACTGGAAGGCCGACGCCGAAACCGTCCGCCAGATCGCTGAAACCCACGTCGAACTCATGAAGAAATTCGATCTGCCTCCGACCCGCAACGAGAAGCTGCGCGAAATGATCCGGGAACATCTGAAGAATCCCGAACTGCGCCGTGAGTATGAGCAACAGGTGGCCCGCGCCCTCGAACAGCAGAAAAAACAACATGAAGAGGTCAGCGGACAGAGATTGAAGGAGGAGACGGTGGAATCTCCGAAACCGGACGAGGGCGACAACCGGGCCGCGATGCGCGTGATTCTCGGGATCATCATCGCCGCCCTGCTCGCAGTGATCCTCGGACACCGCCGGAAGAAACGGTTCTGACGCGGCATTCCTCTGGAAGAGAGGGTCGGGGGAGAGAAAGCGGCCTGCAAGGGCGCCTCTCTCCCCCGACCGGTCATTCCGTGCGGGCGGCGGTCAAAGTCCCGCTTCCGGAGCGGTGTAACCGGTTCTGCCGCCGCGGCGTTTCCAGACGCGATAGACCATCATAAGCCCGATCAACCCCAGTCCGGTGAAGAGGAAATCCCAGACAAAGATGAAGCGGTAGCCGAAAATGTCGATGATTTTTCCGCCGACACCATTGGCGATAATCAGGAAGATGGAGACGACCATCGCATTTGCGGAACAGAACTGCCCGTACTTCTGTCCCGGCAGCAGTGCGACGAACATCGGCAGTTTGCTCGCGTTCTGGATCACGTAAACAACGGCAATCAGAATGGAAACGATGAAAAATGAAGTGTAGTCCCAGACGAAAAAGAATCCGAAGATATTCGCGCCGATGATGAGCACGGCGCCGGCGAGATAGGTTCTGAGCGGATGGAACCGGTCGACGAGAAATCCCATCAGGATCAACAGGAAGAACGAGATCACCATGTTGATGCTCATGATGTTGCCGTACTGTTCGAAGTTGAGTCCGAGATCCTTGTTCGCGAAGAGGAAGTTGAACATCGTACGGCAGACCAGCGAAGCGTCGTTGCACGCCATCGTGAGGAAGAACCAACGATAGAACGAGAGGCTGAAGCATTCGCGGAAGTAGGTTGCGATCATGCTGCCTTTCTTCGGTTCGGGAGGCGGATATTCCCCCTCCTTTACGAAGAAACACATCAGCAGGAATGCAACCAGATACATTTTCCCTTCGATGGAGTACATCCGAATTTCATTAATTTCAACTCCAGCAATTGCAGGAACGTTTTCCCCATTTCTATCTCTTTTTGTGGATGAAAACGAATTTTGTTTTTTTGCCATATTCATTTTAAGG
>CALXNS010000027.1 GCA_944389815.1 uncultured Victivallis sp.
ACTGGGCCATCCACGCCGTGAAATCCCCCCAGTAGGAGATCTTCTGCGCGAGCTGTTTTGCTCCCGGCATCCGTTTTTTCGGTTTCTTCAAATAGAGTTCGAGTGCGTCGGCCAGCGGGACGGCACTGCCTCCGGTCAGCTGATCCGCGAAGTTGTCGATCAGTGCCTTGACGCTCTTCTGCTCGCTGGCGGTTTTGGCGGTCTCCTTGATCTTCTTCTCATAAGCCAGGGCGGAACGTTCCGTGGTACATCCTTCGCAGACGCCGTAGAACCATTTCCCGCCCTGCATGAATTTATAGTGATACTCCCGGGTCTCGCCGTATTTGCTCTTACGCTTGAAAACCGACATCGCGCACCTCCTGACCGATGGTGCTACAATATACCGCAAACAGCAACATTTCAAACAGCGATTAGAACATTTTTAGAACATTTCCCCAAAATATCGCCATTTTAAGCTCAAAATAAAGCTGCCTTCTAAGCAGTTGGACGTGGGTTCGATTCCCGCATGGGCCACCTTCCTGGTTAATTCAGCGGACATTTTATCCTCAAATCAAATTGTGCACTCTTCCAGGAGATGCACATCTGTTTCTGTCACAAAACGACTTGATTTTTTCGAATTCAAAAGATGCTTTTCGTGTAGCACCTTCAATCAAAGTTATAACTGTTTCAATAAAAATCAATATTTTTTTGATTCAGCTATTGCTTTTCATCGTCAAATATTATATAATTAATTCCGTAGACGCAAAAATACCGGAGATGCTATGAAAAAAATAGAGGTCAAGGAATTTTATGATTTTATTCCTCCACGCAATGTGGGATTTCATATTGAGTTAGCAAGTTATCTACGTGAAAAGCTTGAATCGAATCAGTTCTCTACCGGGGACTGTTTTCCATCGTTACGCGAAATGGCGGCATATTGGAATACGAATCCCTATTCTGTCAAACTTGCAATCAACGAACTGGTTCTTCAAGGCTATCTGACTCGTTCACAAGGCCATGGAACATTTGTTGCCCCCAAGCGCGGCGATTTTACCCGGATCGGTATCTATATCGATCACTCCATGCGGCAGAATGGCAACATTATGTATACTTACATGTTTGCTTCGCTGGTCGAACAGAAATTGACCGCAAAAGGAGCTTCCTGTATTGTATTCAATGATTATCGTGACTTTTCTGAACAGAAGAATCCTCCCCAGGATTTGTCCGATGCAGTTGCCGCAGGAAGAATTCAGGCAGTTGCGGTTATCAGTTGGCGTGAATTTTTCGGAAATTTTCCAATTCGGTATTTTTATCCCACGATCGATTACCATCTGGAACATGTTGCTGATCTGGTGAAAAAATTTGAAGCTAAACGAGTTGCTCTGATAGCACCGGAGGACATTTACGAGCATTTCCCCGAACGCTTTCGTCGCATCGGAATCAAATTGATGCCGAAATACATACGGCAATTTCCACTTTGTGGCGGCTTTACGCAAAACTGCAGTGCGGCGGTTTATGACTTCACCAAAGAGTTATTGACTCGCCCGACGCGTCCGGATTTCTTGATTGTGATGCCCGATTCCGCTGTGCAAGGTGCGATTCAGGCCGTGCTGGAACTAAGAATTCGTGTTCCGGAAGATTTACGGTTGCTTCTGCACCGCAACTTAGGCTTGGAATACTTCTGCTCTCTCCCAGCGGATTACTGGGATATTGACCTGGATAAAGTTGCAGATGATTTTGTCCATGACATCATGGGAAAATAACAGGAAAGGAATGATTTTTTTATGAAAAAAGTTTTCTTGCTTACTACTTTTTTCTGTTGCTGCAACATGATGACAGTCAATGCACAATCCACTCGTTGCTTTGATCCGGAAGGTTTTCCGAAAGAACGCGCGGCAGAATTGCATCGGAGGCTGCCGGGAGAGCTTGCCGTACAGCGGGAATGGATTGCCGAATTTCAGACCCGGTTCGGGGAAACGTTCACTCCGATCCAGAGGAAACGAATTTCCCTGCGTCTGGAAATGGCGGAACGGCTTATCTCTTATATCGAATCAGCGTTCGATTCAACAGACGAGGATGATATTTTCTTCGCAGAACGGGCTGTTTTACATCTTAAAAATTTCTGCGATTATCTGTCGGATGAAGAAGAACTTGCACTGCAGTTCAGAGAACAGTCAGAGACGATTCTTTCCATTCGTGACTTCGGAGCAAAAGGCGACGGTATTACTGATGATGCCGACGCTTTTCAGGCTGCTCTTGCAAAAATTGCCGAAATGAATGGCGCTCCGGCAAAACTTTTCCTGCCGAAGGGGCGTTATCTCCTCAACAAGGTTCAACGGGTTGATGATGAGGAGAGCCATCTAACGATCCACAATCTGAAAAATATTACCGTTGAAGGCGAAACACCCGATACCACTTTGATTTTTGGTGTGAATGAAAAAAACGGAATCCGTATTTTCAAGTCGGAAAATATTCAATTCCGAAATCTAGTCCTGCTGAACCGAACCGTTCCCTTCATGGAAATGGAAGTGGAATCAGTGGATCCGAAAGCACAAACGATCACGGGAAGGCATATCGCGCCCTCCTTGCCGGCCGACGCACCGCAGGTTACCGGATACAGTGGCCCCAAGCTGTGCTTCAGGCAGGATGGTTCGTTGGTTACGGGGGATCTTTGGCCCGAACCTGAGAGTCTGGTGACGTTGCCCTCTGGAAAAATCCGCATGACAGTTCAACGCGGCCCGTTTCATAAAGTGCAGCCGGGCATGCGTATTGCCTGTCCAGGACGTAGAGGCGGTTCGATGGTGGTATTTTCCTGCAGCCGTTTCTGCATGTTGGACCGGATTACGATTCACAATTCCTGGGATCTGGCGCTGGTCAACCATGCGTCACACGCCAGCACCTATTCAAAAGTACGAATTGTTCCGTTGCCGGGCTTGAGCTTTACCACCAACGGCGATGGCATCCATGCTGCAAATTCCGGTTTGTACAGCGGAATCGGTCCTACTGTAATCGATTGCGAATTTCGCGCAATGGGCGACGACCCGATCAACACCTACAACCGGGGCTGGTATGTCGCCGCCGTAGAGGATCATCAACTGCTTACATACGGAGGAGAAGCCCTCGCCGGCGATATCACTTATGTTTATAATTCCATGACGGGAGAAATCCGGGCCGGCCTTACCGCGACAGAAACGACAACACAGCGGAACTGGCGCAAATATAACGTGGGCGCAACCACGGTCAAAGAACCAATTTCAAATCGAATCAAATCTTTTGATTCTCTGAACAGCGAACCGCCGGACGAGAAGGAGTTAAGAGAAATCTATTTCGGAAAATCCAGGCGGGAGATGCCGGACGTCGCCTTCAACCCGTTTCGGGCCGGCGCCTGGGAGGTTATTGCTGACTGCGTATTTGCCGACAATCGTAATTGCGGTCCGGTAATTCAGTGCGACAATGCGCTGGTGGAAAACGTAACAATCGCCAACATCGAATCCTTTGCCTCAAAAATCGGAGCCTTTACCACTTGGCGCGAAGGACCGCCGCCAATCAACGTTTTGGTGCGGAACTGTAAAATCCGCAATTCCGGCGGTCTCCGGACGGAGTTCTATGTGCTGAATCCAGATGACAAAATCGCCCCGGGGCGTCATGTCCGTCATGTCACTTTCGAGAATAATGAATTAATCAATTGCCATCAGCCCGCATTTACGATTACAAGTTCCGCTGGAATTGAGTTTATCAACAACCGAATTGTAAATCCTCAAAAACAGGCATTCGAAATTATCAATGCCGACAAACTGACGTTTCAGGGAAATACCGTGAACGGGAAACCGTATACACCGCAGATCGCCGGAGAAACGATCTGGCCGGTTCGAGCCAATTTGCAGGAAAACCTGAGCAAGGAAGGCACCTGGCAGTTTGCAGGCACAAACCTTCAGAATTCCGGTGGCGACTTTGAGGCGCTTTATGCGGCTCAATACTCTGCCTTGAAAAAAGTGAGAATTCAAGTTGATTTCCGCTTTCTGAAGCCGGAAGGAAAGGCGGGGCTGCGGCTGGTAGAGCATGTGGGTGTGCCGGATAACGGCTATTACTTTCTGCTGGATGGTGCAACAGGCTTATTTACCGTTTCCGTCCGGAGACGGGAGGGGACGGTATGGCTGCCGGAACAGATCATCTTTCAGCGACAGCTGGAAACTGCAACACTGAACAGTCTGGAGGTCCTCTCCGAATTCACCTGGGCTGTCGTCAAGGTGAACGGACAAGAGCTCTGGAGAGGGGGCGCACCGCTGCCGACGCTGTTTCATTCCGGCTTCGTGGCATTCGATGCACCCGTATCGGTGGAAAAGCTGGAAATCCTCGGGGGTGGAAATAAAGGCGGGATTCTTGCCTTTGGGGATTCAATTACACATCACTGCAGATGGCAAGATGCTGTAGGGAAATTGGCAGGAATTGAAATCGGCAACGGCGGAATGGCATGTGACGACACGATTAACGCCAGAAAACGTCTTGAAAGCGATGTAATTGCGCTTCAGCCTGAACTGGTGCTGCTTCTACTGGGCACCAACAATTCTTCTGCAACTCAGGCGATGGCCGACCTCAAATATATTATCAGACGCCTTCGTTCGGCACGAATCAACGTGATCGTTTGTACAATTCTGCCGCGTCCGCAACCGGAACGCGCCGTGGAGCTGAATCGACTGCTGAGAGAATATTGCAGAAAAGAGCAGGTTTTACTGCATGACTGGTATGAGGTTATGAATGACGGTAACGGCAATATGAAAGAAGAATACGGAGGCGAGGTTCATCCTGATACTCGGGGCATCGAAGTCATGGCTCAGAGTTTTATTGAAGATCCGATCGTAAAAAACACCCTTCAATTAACAGAAAGGAAAGAAAAATGAAACTTCATTCCAAATTTAATGTTGCGGCGGCAGACGGCTCGGGAAAAAATTTCACTCTTATTGAATTATTAGTTGTGATAGCGATCATCGCAATTCTAGCGGCCATGTTGCTCCCGGCGCTGAACAGGGCGCGGGAAAGTGCAAAGAAGAGCTCCTGCTCCGGCAAGTTGAATCAACTGATAAAAGCGCAGATTCTGTATTCCGGCGATTATGACGGCATTTATTATGTCTGGGGTGGCAGATGGCTCCCCGACATACTTAATCTGGATTTGAATATGGTTTATTGTCCGAAAACGGCTCCGCAATCCACCAACAACGACGTGAATAACTTCAATGCCACCCTGGGTGTCAATCATCCGGATCAGGCTTACCTGCCGGATAGTTCCACCTGCAACTGGTATGCGATGAAGAAAGAGACGTATGGTGATTTTTTCCTCAGGGATACTCCCTCGTTTTTCGGCATGGTGACGGGACGAATGAAGGCTCCGACAAAAGTACCGGTTTTTGCAGATACGCAGGCAAGCGGGGATGAATCCCGAGGTATCTATTGTTTTGAACCGCGCGTTGATATTGGCGGCGGTCTCGGTCTTGTGCATAACGGGACAGCAAATCTTGCTTATGCGGATGGTCATGTCGGTTCCATGAATCTGCAGGAATTGGCGGCTGACGATGTTACTGTTGTTTTTATCGGCGGTATAAAAGTCGCAATCCCGTGAAGTCTGGAGTTCTCATGCAAAACGGCGACATCAGGCTCGGGTTTTGGATTGCAGCTCCCGGTAAGAAACGCGGATACGAGGTGGATATCCGGGAAAACGCCCCCGTCTTTCGGCGTGAGTTCGAAATCTGCAATCCGTTTCAAAATGGTCGTATTCTGATCTGCGGCCTTGGTTTTTACGAATTATATCTCAACGGGCACAAGGTTGGAGAACATGTACTTGATCCAGTTCCAAGCCACTATCTGACTCGAATCAACTATGTTGTTTATGACGTGACAGCTTATCTGAAACCGGGTCGGAATACTGTCGGAGCAATTCTCGGAAACGGTTGGTATAACCCTAACACGAAAGACGAGTGGTATTTCTGGGCGGCACCATGGCGGGATTGCCCGAAAATGGCTCTGAAGCTGGAACTGGACGGGCGTGAAGTTCTGCGTTCTGATGAGAGTTGGCGTGTCGGCGAGAGTCCGATCACTTTCAATGCTCTGCGTAATGGTGAGTTCTATGATGCCCGGCTGGAAATGCCCGGCTGGTGTACCAACGGTTTCGACGATACGAAATGGCCGCCGGCAATGCGGATCGCCCCTCCCGGAGGAGACTTGGAGCAGGAACTGCAGCCTCCATGCAAAGTGCTGGAGACATTCATCGCCCGGCCGACTGAAAAATTCAATGTTTATGATGCCGGACGCAATCTTGCCGGTTGGGCTCGTATTTTTGTCGAAGGTGAAGCAGGTGCGGAAATTATTCTCCGCTATGCGGAACGGCTGACTCCGGCCGGAGAGCTTTCCATGGAATATCAGGATATGTATATTCACTCCGGGGAATTCCAGACTGATCGCTATATCCTGAAAGGCGGCGGAATTGAAATTTGGGAACCGCGTTTCACCTACCACGGCTTCCGATATATTGAGGCGAAAATCCGTGGCAGGGCAAAAATCCACAAAATCGAAGCTCGCGAGGTCGGTACGGACTTCAAGACGGCAGGAGAGATTGTCACGTCGGACTCAACACTCAACCGTCTTCAAAACATGACGCTCAACTCCTACCGTTCCAACTATGTCGGGATTCCGACTGACTGTCCCCACCGTGAAAAAAGTGGATGGACCTGTGATGTGATGTTGGCCGCAGAGACGGGACTGTTCAACTTTGACGCCGCGTCCGGTTATCGCAGCTGGTTACGGATTCTTGGAGATCTTCAACGCCGAAGCGGTCAACTTCCCGCACTCGCTCCGACTGGCGGTTTCGGATTCAACTGGGGAAGCGGCCCGGCCTGGGACAGTGTACTCTTTTCCCTGCCGCATGATCTTTATCTTCACACCGGGGATGACGGCGCGATTCGGGAACATTATGACAGGATGAGACGATATCTTGATTTTTGCGAATCAATGGCAACCGATCATATACTTTTCTTCGGTCTGGGCGACTGGTGTCCGCCCGACTGGGAAAAAATCTGTCCGGAGCAAATCACTTCAACCGGTTATTATTACAGAGATGCAAAATATCTGGCGAAATTCGCCCAACTGCTCTGCAACAAGGCCGACGAGATTCGCTATACCGTTCTTGCTGATTCGATTGCCCAGGCGTTTCATCGCAGATTTCATCTCGGAGGCGGCCGCTATGGAACCGGAAACGGCATCGGCGAATTTACCGCAACAGGCAGTGCGCTTTATCATGGCCTGGTGCCCGAAAAAGAAAAATTCAGCGCTCTCGAATTTCTGATTGAATACGCAGAAAAGACGGAGTACGCGTGTGATTTCGGCGTTCTCGGAGCCAAATACATTCCGCGAGTGCTGGCAGAAAACGGACGCGCCGATCTCGCTCTTCGTTTCTTTACACGACATCAATATCCCGGCTGGGCGCACTGGATCGATCTGGGAATGACCACTCTCGGTGAAACGTGGAACGGAACTTCATCGCGTAACCACATCATGTATGGCGACATCAGCGCCTGGATGTTTCGTTATCTTGGAGGTTTTCGGCACAGTTGGGAACACCCCGGGAAACAATACCTGGAAATACAGCCAATGCCAGTCGTATCATCCTGCCATTCTGAATATTGTCGTTATATTTCCGATTGGAGAGTAAATGGCGACAAATTTGAGATGAACATCACGGTTCCTCAAGGTGGTGCGGGAGTGCTGGTGATGCCGGATGGTTCCCGTCATGCACTCGCCTCCGGTTCGGCCCGATTTCAATGTATTGTTAATTCGCTGAGACCTTCGGCCTTTCGATCGTCGTCAACAGTTCCTGCATGATATTTCATAAAAAGGGCGAAACATCAAAGTGCAAACGAAGTTGCGTTTCAGCGGAAGGTCAGTCTTACGATTACAGCGATTCCATTTCCGTCACGGAAAAGTCTGATGACCGTGAGATTTCTCAGGAATTTGACGTTTCAGATTGGCATTTCGTCTTGACACGGTTATATTTTCAACAGAAAATGAACTTCGAGGCGAAAGGCGTTTTATGGCGAACCAGAAAATTTATGTCATCGGCAACTCCCACATGGATCCGATCTGGGTCTGGCGGCTGCGGGAGGGACGTTCCACCTGGATCAACACCTGCCGTTCGGCGGTGAAGATGCTCGATAAATATCCGTTCCTGAAATTTTCCCGTTCCTCCAGCGTCTGTTACCGCTGGATTGAAACGTGCGATCCGGCGCTCTTCCGGGAGATCCGCAAACTGGTCGACGCCGGGCGATGGGAACTTGTCGGCGGCTGGGTCGAGCAATCAGACACGATCATCACCCCCGGCGAATCGCTCCTTCGTCAGGCCGAACATGGGAAACGTTATTTCCGTGATAAATTCGGACGTGATGTGCGCGTCGCGTACAGCGTCGACAGTTTCGGACAGAATATCGGGCTGCCCAAGATATTGAAGGAGAGCGGATTCGATTATTACGCATGGATGCGTCCCCAGCAGCATGAAAAACAAATGCCCCACATCTTCCGCTGGAAATGTGACGATCCGGCCGCCGGCGACATCGTAAGTTTCCGCATTCGTCACGCCTACTGCACGCTCCCGGGCTGCAGGACGCTCGATGAATTCGAACAATGGTTCGATCTCGCGACCGCGTTCCGCGAAGACGATCACCAGACCTTCTTCTTCGGCATCGGCGACCACGGCGGCGGCATCTACGAGAAACAGCTTCAGTGGCTGCTCAAACTCGGCGAAAAATATGAACTCGTATTCTCAACGCTGGAAGAATATTTCAAAGTCATTGAAAAACTTGATCTTCCGGTCGTCTCCGGTGAACACGTTCATCATGCGCCCGGCTGTTA
Source organism: uncultured Victivallis sp. (assembly GCA_944389815.1). GTDB lineage: Bacteria > Verrucomicrobiota > Lentisphaeria > Victivallales > Victivallaceae > Victivallis. The sequence continues at coordinate 8,872 of CALXNS010000027.1, forward strand.
CTCCGCCGTCGGCGAGATCAAGGAAATGATGGCCGACGCCGAGAAAAATCTCTACAAGGCGGAACGGATCATCCTTCAGGGAGATTTCCAGGACAAAAAACAATCCTTCGCACGGCTCGACGCCGCATGGGAGGAGTTGCTTTTCAATTATTTCCACGACGTATATCCCGGCACCTGCACCCGCGATTCCTACCGTTACGAAATCCGCGACCTGTGCGGCATGGTCAACAAAACCGCCGTCGATCTCATGGAACAATCGCTCTGCCGCATTGGAGGCACCATCCGGACGGAGTTCCTCAAGGAGGGCGGCGTCCTCGTCTGGAATGCCCTGCCCCACGCGACAATCGCGAAATTTCAATTCGACACCTTCGCCGATCCAAACTTCAACGGCAGAAATTTCAACTGCCTGCGTGATGCCGACGGCGGAGAAATCCCGCTGCAATGGCTACGCGCCGCCACCTCCTACGGGCCGAACAACGCCTGGGGGCGGGCGACGTCCTGCGCGCCACTTGCCGCGTCGGAAATTCGCGCATTCGCCTACGGATACACGGAAACAACCTTCACCGAACTCGGATTCGACCGGCAGCGGAAACTGCTTGATAAATTAAGTTTCCACGTTCTCAGCGACCCCTTCGACACCTGGGCGCACGGCGCAAGGAGATTGGGCGAAACGATCGGGCATGCGGAACTCCGCGCCGTCGAGGAGATGGAAAACGGGCCGGTCGTCAGCCGTCTGCGCTGTCGTTACTGCTGGAAGAATTCGACATTCCTGCTCGATCTTTTCGCATGGCGGGAAATCGCGGAGATCGAAGCGCGCTTCGCCGGGGAATGGAATGAAAAGGAGGAGACGCTCAAGCTTGCCCTTGCAACCGGAACCCCCGGCGGCGAAATCCTCTCCGGTCAAGCCGACGCCCACATCCGTCGCGTTCCCGACGAATGTGAACAACCCTTCATCGATTACGTCGCTTCCGCGGGATGCGGTTTCTTCGCGCACGCGCTGCACAGCTACGATTCGCTCGACGACGGTGAACTGCGTCTGACGGTGCTGCGCCCGGTCATCTACGCCGAACACGCCCCGAATTTGCCGCATGGCGACGAAGGGTATGCCGACGTGGGATTTCAGGAGCGGAAATTCTGGATCTTCTCCGATGTGCCGGTGTCCGACTTCACGCCGGAAGCGTTTGACGCCGCCGCCCGCCGGCGGCTCTGGAACGGCGAACATCTCGAAATTACCGCCGCAGCCGATGGAAGAAATTTCCACTGGGATGATTGGGAAATCTCGCCGGAATTTCTCCGGCTTGACGCTCAGAAGCTCAATCCGGATGGTTCAATGGAGTTTCATTTGCTCAATCCGGCCGAACGTTCCGTTCAGGCGGTCGTCCGCCGCAACGGTTCTCCCGTCGTGGAGTGTACGCTCCGGTCGAACGAACTGCGCATTCTGCACTGGAACACCGGGGAGAAGCAGCAATGAACATCCCAATGGTTGATGTCGCGGTTCTCGGCGCCGGCGTCTCCGGCGTCTGCGCTGCCGTTCAGGCGGCGCGTCTGGGATTGAAGGTTGCGTTGATCGAGAAGAACGGCCTCCCCGGCGGCAGTGCCACAATGGCCGGAATCTCGTGTCCCGGGATCTTTCACGCATGGGGGAAGCAGGTCATTTCCGGTATCGGCTGGCAGCTGGTCGAAGCGTGTCGCCGCCTCGAAAACCGTCCCCTCCCCGATCTCACGCGCGAAAATGAAGGACACTGGTATTATCAAATCGAAGTAAGTCCGGTTCTCTTCGCCGCGCTGATGGATCAGGCGTTGAACGACGCCGCGGTCGAGTTGCATTATCACACCATGCCGGCGGCGCTTCACGCCGAGGACGACGACTGGCGCATCACACTCTGTACCAAGGATGGTCTCTCCGAACTCCGTGCCCGGATCGTCATCGACTGCACCGGCGACGCCAACGCCGCCCATCTGGCCGGATATGAACTTTGCACCCCGGAGGAGTGCCAGCCGGGAACGCTCTCGGTCTACGCCGACGGTTACGATCCGAACGCGCTCGATTTCGATGCGATCGAAACGGCCTTCGACGATGCCGTCGCCCGGGGGGAATTGAGCAGCGAAGACACCGGCTGGAGCGGCGCATTCAACCGCCATTTCCTTTACTGCCACGGCAACAACAGCAACCACATCTGCAACATCAACGCATTCGACAGCGCCGGGCGCACCCGGATCGAAATCGCCGGACGCGAATCGATTCTGCGCGTCTACCGCTTCCTGAAACGACAACCCGGTCTCGAACACCTTGTATTCCACCTCGGCGGCTGCGAGTGCGGCGTGCGCGAAACGCGCACGATCGTTGGCATGACGACCGTCACCGTGAAGGATTACGTCACCGGCCGCGCCTGGGAAGATGCGCTCTGTCACGCATTTTATCCAATCGATCTCCATGACAAAGCTGGAAAACTCGATTACCGGAAACTCGAACACGGCGTCGTACCCGAAGTTCCACGCGGCGCGCTGATCCCCCGGAACAGCCACCGTTTCCTCGTTGCCGGGCGCATTCTCTCCAGCGACCGGCTGGCGAATTCGGCGCTCCGGGTTCAGGCCGTCTGCATGGCGACCGGCCAGGCCGCCGGCGCGGTGGCGGCGGCGGCGGTGCGCAATCAATGCGAACCTCTGGCGACGGATCTTGCCGAAGTTCGCACAGTTCTTGTGGAAAACGGCGCGATCGTCCCGCGATTCAAACTCAAGTGACGATGGCGGCTCGACTCGATTCGTCGCAACCCGCCTCGACCCGACTCACCCCGCCGTCGCACCATTCTATGGTCGGCGCAACGGAAGGAGCGGCGCATCTTCCAGCCGGCGATAGAGTTCCGGATCGTGTTCTTGAATTTCCTCCCGATAGGAGGCGGTGGGAAACAATTCGAAGATCCGGCGCCAATGAGCAAGCGCGGCGGGGAAATTTCCCCGCTGCAACTCAATTTGAAAGAGTTTGTAATGGATCGAAGCGCGCTCACCGCCGCGCTTTTCCGCTTCGGCGAGCAACCGTTCCGCCGTCCCGCCATCCCCCCGGCGCAGATAGAATCCGGCCGCATTCTCCCACGGAAACGGAGAGTACGGCTTGATTTCAACCACCTGCTGCATTGCGGCGTAAACCTGATCGCCCGAAACCGGACGCTGTTCCCCGGAATCGCCGGGAATGCGCGAACCGTTGACCAGATTCTGCAAAACATCGAAACTGCGGTCCGCGCGCACAAGATGCCACGCGAACATCATCGCCGTCACCGCAAGCAGCACTGGAGCAATCGCGGGAAGTATTGAATTTCGCCACCGATTTTCCCGCGCCGATTGTACCGGTTCGGGTTGCGCCGATTGTTCCGGCTGCGCCGCCACCTTTCCGGAAACCGGACGGCTCAACGCCGCAACCAGAAGCCCGCCCGCCGCGGCCATGCTCGCGGGAATCTGCAGATCAATATCCATCAATGCGTGAAGGAAAAATCCGCATTCGCCCCAGAAAATCGCCTGTTCCATCGTCGTTGCGCGCCGTTGCAGCACGCGTTTCCCCAGGAGCGTCATCGGCCACAGCACCGCGGCAAGAACCACCACGAACGCAATCACCCCCGCCTGCGAAGCGAATGCGGCACAGAAATTGTGCGGATCGTGAGCCGCTTCATCTGAATCGGAACTCTTTTCATGCATGTGCCGGAAGAAAAATCCCCCCCATCCGTGTCCGGTCAGCGGCTGCTCCAGCGTCATGATCGCTGCGGTCTTCAAATAATCGACCCGCTCCTCCATCGACCCGAACCCGCGCCCGCGCTGATGAATGTAAACGGCGCCTCCAATAATCACCACGACCGCGGCCGCGATCAGCAGCGAACGCCAGATCCTCCGCATCGGCAGAAAAAATACATACAACGCACCGGTAAGCAGCGCCGCCAGAAACGCGCCCCGGCTTTTCGTCAGCAGAAAGACCGGCACCAGCAGAATCGCTCCGCAGCCGACGAAGAGCCGGATCGACCATTTCACCGGTTCGAAATATCCCGCCCAGCGACGGCAGGCCAGCAACGCCGCCGGCAGCATCAGAAGAAGAAAACCGCCCAGCGCATTGCACGATACGAACGTTGAAAACACCCGCGTATCCGCAGCCTTGATCTCCAGAACCCGGCTGATCGGGATTCCCTCCTCCTTCTGGCGGGCGATGAAACGGCGCGTCTCCTCGAACCCGATGAAATATTGATGCAGTCCGTACACTCCTGTCAGCAACGTTCCCGCGACCAGCGATGAAATCCATATTCCGCGCCACTGCGGGCGGCGTGCCAGCATGAGATACACGGCAAAAACATACGCGCCGATTCCGGCCAGATGTCCCGTTTCGCAGACCGCGTAATCGAGCGTCTGCGCGTGAATCCATCCGATCAGCGAAACAAGCACGATTCCCGGCCCCCACAAAAGCGCGCTCCGCCCGGCGGCGGACCGGAATTCGTCCTGCGACGCCGGAAAACCGATCAGCGCCGCCAGCAGCGCCACACCGGCGAAAAAACCGAATCCCGGCGCCGGCCAGTTCACCAGAAGATATCCCCAGATCGAATCCGGATAAAACGACGACGCCTCCGGCATCACCGCAAGTGAACCGAATTTCAACGGCAGGAGAAACGTCAGAACCAGCAGCAGCCCGCCGGCGAACAATTCCAATTTCTTCACTTCGTTCCGGTTCATTCTCATTTTCAATTTCTTACCTCGAAAACACGATCGTCCGCCGCCCGGAACAGATCACACGATGCTCCAGATGGGCGCGTACCGCCCGGGTCAGCACCCGGCGTTCGATATCCTTGCCGATCTGTTTGAGATCGTCGGGATCCTTTTCGTGCGTGATGCGTTCGACGTCCTGTTCGATGATCGGGCCTTCGTCGAGTTCGGCGGTGGCGTAATGCGCGGTTGCGCCGATCATCTTCACGCCGCGCTCCCAGGCGCGTTCATAAGGGTTGCCGCCCTGAAACGCCGGGAGGAAGGCGTGGTGGATGTTGATGATCCGCTGCGGATAACGCGAGATGAAATCGTCGCTTAAGATTTGCATGTAACGCGCCATCACCACCAGATCGATGCGGTGATGTTCGAGCAGTTCCAGAATCCGCGCCTCCTGCGCCGCCTTGTCGCCGTTGACGATCGGCAGACAGAAAAACGGCACCCGGAAACGATCCGCAACCGGTTCCAGATCCGGATGATTGCTGATGATCAAAGGAATCCGGCAATCCAGATCCCCCTCCTCGGCGTGAACGAGCAAATCGTAGAGGCAATGCGAGGTTTTGGAAACCATCACCGCCATATTCTGCCGGACGCCGGAATGGAACACCTGATAGGTGGTCAGCTTGAGTTCGGCGGCAAGCGCTTCGAACTCGCTTTCCAGTTCGCGGCAGGTCATCGCCGCATTGAGATCGACGGCGACGCGCATGAAATACTTATTTTCCCGGATGTCGGTGTATTGCCGGCATTGCAGAATGTTGCAGTTGCGTGAATAGAAAAAATTCGAAATCTCCGCCAGCAACCCGATCCGGTCGTTGGTCTGAATCAGAAAAACCGCCTGTCGCATCCGATGAAATCCCCCCGGAAAACTCAATGTCAATACTTTTTTGTTTATGTTGCAATCTTATTAAGATAACACGCCGGGCGGGAATTTTCCAGCCGCCGCCCCGTACATTGTCATTACAGCATTCCGTGTCCGAACCGCATCCGGTACTCCCGCGGCGTCATCCCCTTGGCGCGCAGGAACTGGCGGTTGAAATTCGACAAATTCGCGAATCCGGAGTCCGACGCGATCTCCAGCACCGGGCGGCGTGAATGAATCAGCTGCAATGCAGCCCGGTTCAATTTGAGCTCCGTCACATAATCGATGAACCGTTTGCGGGTCGCCAGATGAAAATATTTGCTGAACGCCGGAGGCGTCATGCACGCCGCTTCCGCCGCGGCCGCCAGCGTCACCGGACGGTTTCTCTCCAGATTGCGGTGAATCCGGTGGAGCACCCGGTTGAGCCGTTCATCCGGCGGCGGCGTTTCACCCGCCGCGGAAACCGGGTTGAGTTTCCGTGCCGGCGCCTCGGACAGAATCTGCAAAATTCCCAGGAAATCCAGCAGCCGTGCCGCTCCCCGATCCAGATAGAGTTTCCGGTAAAGTTCCGCCGCCGCCTCAACCGTTTCCGCCGGAAAATGCAATCCGCACTCCGCGTCGCGCAGCATCCGCGCGATGCCGGCCATCTCCGGAAGCGCGAAAAAATCCTCCCCGCAGAACGCCCGCCGGAACTTGACCACCCGAACTTTGCTCCACTCCGACCCGGTACTGTCCTGCGCCGAACTCAGATAATGATGCGGCACCATTCCGCCGACCAGCACCAGATCCCCTGCGGCAAAAGGTTCGAAGGACTCCCCGATGAACCGGCAGCCGAAACCCGATTCGATCAGCGTCAATTCGCATTCCGGATGCTGATGAAAGACGCAGTCGAGCACCGGTCCGACCTCCAGTTCGACCGCGAAGGATTCCCCCGGAGGAGAAAGTACTTTTTCCTGATGGTAATGCATATTAAAATAGTATCATTTCCCGCCAAAAAATCAAGAGTTTTCCGTTTTTTTTCCTGTATATTTACTATTGAAAAAAACGATGTCCAGGCATAAAACAGGAGGATTCCCCATGAAGCGATCGGAAATCAATGCCCGGCTCCTGGAAGGAGCGAAGTTCTTCGAAGCGATGCATTTCTTACTGCCGCCGTTCGCCGCGTACCGGCTGCCGCAGTGGCGGGAGGTTGCGGACAGAGCGCAGGAGATTTTCGACCTCCAGCTCGGCTGGGATCTGACCGCGTTCGGCGGCGATGACTTCTACAAACAGGGATTGCTGCTCTTCACCCTCCGCAACGGCCGGGTAGGTTCTGCGCAATATCCGAAACCCTACGCCGAGAAAATCATGATGGTGCGGGAAAATCAGATCACGCCGCGCCATTTCCACTGGCACAAGCGCGAGGACATCATCAACCGCGGCGGCGGAAAACTCGTGATCGAACTTTACCACGCCGATCCGGAACACAATACGCTCGTGGAAGGCTCGTTCCCCATTCACGTCAACGGCATGCCGCGGACGCTCGATCCGGGCGACAAAGTCATCCTCGCCCCCGGCGAAAGCGTCTGCCTGGAACCGATTCACGCCCATCTCTTCTACGCCGAACCCGGTTTCGGCCCGGTGCTCGCGGGCGAAGTCTCCGCCGTCAACGACGACAATACCGACAACTGTTTCATCGACGGCGTGCCGCGTTTCGACCCGGTGGAGGAGGATGTCGAGCCCGACCTGATTCCCGCCGCCGATTATGCCCGATTTCTTCCGGAGGCCCGTCATGACGCGTAATGGAGTGATCGGCGCGGGCAACTGGATCATCGACAAGGTCAAATTGATCGACCGCTGGCCCGGCGAAGGGAATTTGTGCAACATCCTCTCCGAGGAAATGGCCGCGGGCGGCGGCCCGTGCAACGTGCTTTTCGATCTCGCCGCCATGGATCCGGCGCTGGAGCTTTATGCGGCGGGAAGGATCGGTCAGGATGCGGCGGGCGATTTTCTGCTCGATGCGATCAGCGCCCGGCACATCGATGCGCGCTACATGCGGAGAGTCGATTCCGCCCCGACCGCCTACACCGACGTGATGTCCGGCAACGGCAGGAGAACCTTCTTCCACTGCCGGGGCGCCAATGCTGAACTGTCCCGGGAAGAGCTCGAAACAATCGATGTTCCGGCGGAATATTTTTATCTCGGGTATCTCCTGCTGCTCGACACGCTCGACGCGCCCGACGAGACTTTCGGAACCAGAGCGGCCAGACTGCTCAATAACATGCGCGCCAGAGGATACCGCACCGTGGTCGATTTCGTCTCCGAAGCGCCGGAGAAATTCCGTGCCGCCGCCCGTGCCGCACTCCCGTACACCGATTTACTCATCATCAACGAACTGGAAGCCGGCTGCTGCCTCGATTGCGAGATCCGCCGTCCCGACGGTTCGCTCGACTGCCGGGTACTGGCTGCGGCGCCGGAGGCGCTGTTGAACATGGGGGTCTCTGATCTCGTCGTGATTCATTTCCCGGAAGGGGCGGTCGCGGCCGGACGGAACGAGGAATTCTGTTACGTCCCCTCCTGTGACATCCGTCGCGAAGAAATCGTCGGCAGCAACGGTGCGGGCGACGCCTTCGCCGCCGGGGTCATCTACGGCCGGCTGCGGAAACTGCCGCTGCGCGAAACGCTCGAACTCGGCAGCGCATCAAGTTACTTTAATTTGCTTTCTTCGACCGCCAGCGGCGGCGCGGTTCCGCTGGAAACCATGCGCGCCCATCTGGCGAACGGTACATTCACTCCCATTCCTGAGGCATTTTTATGAGCAGAACCTTTCTCGGCATCGGTGCCGGTCCCATTCAAACCGGCATTTTCGTCGCCGGCGCGGCCGCGTCCGGCTTCGACCGCATCGTGCTGGCGGACGTCGACGCAACGCTGGTCGGCGCCATTCGCGCGGCACATTCGATCACGGTCAACACGGCATGTGTGGATTCGATCCGCTGCGACCGCTACGAAAACATCGAAATTTACAACCCTTCCGTCCCCGCCGACCTGGAGATCCTCAAACAGGCCGCTTCCGAAGCAATCGTGCTCAATACGGCGCTCCCGGCGACGCGGTTCTATGCGTCGTGCGCGCCGTGGCTGAATGAGGCGTTCGCCGCCGCACCGGAGAAGGAACGGTTCTTCTACACCTCGGAAAACAGCACCACCGCGGCGGCGGAACTGAAAAAGCTCCTGAATGATTTCCCCCGTACTTATCTGCTCGACACCGTAATCGGCAAGATGAGCAAGATCTTCCGCCGTACGGAATCCGATCTCGCCCCGCTCGCGCCGCAAGCCGACCGCGGCCACCTGGTCGAGGAATTCAACACGATCTACTGCACCGACGTGCCGGGCATCGAGCGCGGCGCGATCGCCGGGGTGTATCCCAAGGCAAATCTGCATGCATTCGAGGAGGCGAAACTCTACGGACACAACGCCAGCCACTTCGTACTGGCGCTGCTGGCCCGGCGGAACGGTTGCCGTTACATGAGCGATGCGCTCAATTATCCGGAGATCGTCCGCTTCTGCCGTCAGGCGCTGATCGAGGAGTGCGGCCGTGCCCTCTGTGCCAAATACGCCGGAGTCGATCCCTATTTCGAACCGGAGAACTTCAACGCCTGGGCGATCGAACTCGTCCGCCGGATGACCTCCGAACTCCTGCAAGATTCCGTCGACCGCGTCGCCCGCGACCTCGGGCGAAAACTTGCATGGAACGACCGGTTGATCGGTGCGATCCGGCTCTGCCGTTCGCAGAATGTTTCCTGTGAAAGGCTTATGAAAACAGCGGCGCTCGCCGCGCGCTTCTTTGCGCTCGAAACCCTCAGTGCGGAATGGCCGCAGGAGGAGAGCACCCCGCTCCTCGAAGAACTGTACACGCTCTGACGATTTCCGATTGCGGAACATCGTTCCTCTCTCGACCGTTTCCCCCCCTCTCATATCCCATGAGCAAGGGCCGGGAAACGGTCGATTTTTTTCCTTTCCGGTTGCAGCCGAAGTTTCGAAACACACAGTCGAACTCTTTTTTCTGAAAAATTTGTCGAAAATCATTTGCTTTTCCCGGAAGAGAGTGTATGATAATTAATAATTAGACAAGACTAATTTTAAAAACAAAGGGGCCGCTCCCTCTTCCGCCGGATCTGCCTCCCGGCGGGAGGGGGAAAATCCCCTGATTTCCGATCGACGGAAGTAAAATAATTTCAACAGGGAGGAGACGCCTATGGAAGAATCGCGGGGACAAGCATCAGGCTCTGCATTCTCCGCACACCAGAGAAAAACTTGACGGACGCATTTTCTTCATCAGAAACATTTCCGCCTCGGCAGGCGACAGTTCGTGTTCCGCCTGCCGAACAGCAGGAAAAATCAAATTGTAAAACGAGGAGTTTCCATGTATAAAACTTTAATTGCAACTTTTTTTGCGTGCGGCGTCCTCTTCTGCGCCGCAGGATGTGCTTCTTCCGCGTGCGGGAGCGCCGGCAATGCCGACACGCCCCGGATCTGCGACAAAACCGGCAAGGTCTGCACTATGAACGGCCCCGGCGGAATCAACTGCGACCAGACCGGCCATCATTGCATTCAGGGTGCGGAGAAATGCACCCCCGCATCCGCATCCGCAACGCCGATCTGCGAGAAGACCGGAAAACCCTGCACCCGTTCGCAAAACTCTCAAAAATAAAATTCGACGATTTGTGCCCCAGCGGGGCCGGATGGCCCCGCTCTTTCATTACTCAAAAATTAGATGAGACTAATTTTATGTTTTTTTCCATTCATTCTCCGCAAAGCCACAGCAATCGATTTACATTGATAGAACTTTTAGTAGTAATAGCGATTATTGCCCTGCTGGCCGGGATGCTGATGCCGGCACTCGGCAGGGCGCGCGAAATTGCCATGAGCGCCTCCTGCACAAACAACCTCAAGCAACTGGCGTCTTCGGCCGTGCTGTACAGCGCCTCCAATGACGACTGGATGGCCGGCTGCACCGGCGGCTGGTGCTGCAACATGGGCACCTGGGTCGGCCAAAACGTCAATCAGCGCCGGGTGGATCTCCGCACAGCGGGAACGGTGGCGGATTTTACCGATCCGGACGCCAAATGCTGTCCGAAGGTCGCGACTTTCGCCCTTGCTCAACTCGGCCCCGAAAGCGGCGACGGCAGGGCAACTGCCGCTTCGGTGGGAAACTGCCGCGGCGGCGGTTATGGGATGAACATCAACATCGGGTTCCGCAATACCAACCGCGCATTGCGGCTGCGCGCCGGCCACGTGCTGCGTCCGGCACGTGCAGTTCTGCTCAGCGATACGATTCTGGAATGGTCGGCTGATCTTGCCGTATATCCGTATTATCTGACGCCGCGCACCACGGTCACGGCGGCGGGCGGCGGCAACTGGAGCGCCACACAGCATTTCCGGCACAACGGCAGAGCCAACGTCGCCTGGGTGGACGGGCACGTTACGGCGGAAATCCCCGGCGAATTCGATATCTCCGATTTCGCGCTCCGGGAAAATGTCGGCTGGATGGGAACCAATGACGCGGTCTACTGCCTGACCCGGGAGGATTTCGCTGAACTCGGGTTGAAGCCGGGGGAATATTGATATGGAGTCATTCATGAAGAAAAAACGTTATATCAT
>CALXNS010000028.1 GCA_944389815.1 uncultured Victivallis sp.
TGCTGCTGGTTGCCCCCTTTACCGCGCTCTTCGCCGGAATTCTGCTCTGTCGAGCACGGCAGAACACCGCTGAGGCCCCGGCCGCTCCGGAACGCTTCCCGGAAACATCTCAGGATCCGTCTCCGGCCGGCGACTCCGGTGCGCCGCTGTCGGAAGGAAAAGAAAGAATTTTGCAAAAAATTAGTTTTCGCTAATTGATTTTCCTTCGCTCCGCATTATATTATTTCCACGCGCCTGCCCAAAGGGCGTGTTTTTTTTGAAAGACAAATTAGGCGCGTCAAATAAATTATGGAGCGGAAACCTCCGGGAGGGCGAAGGAAATGAAGGAACGGAAATGTTCGTGGAACTGTCACTGCGGCGAAGCAAGTACCGGGAACGGGACGCCGCATTATCACGTCGGGAGTGACGGGGAAATGACGTTGGCGGATCTTCCGATCGGGGTGAGTGCGACGATCGTCAAGGTTCAGCCGGAGATGCGCGGGAAGAAGAAGTTCGCGGACGTCGGGCTGGTGGCGGGGACGGAACTGGTGATGGAGGCGCATGCGCCGTTCGGCGGTCTGCTGCGGGTGAAGGTGCTGGAGACGAGCATGGCGCTTCATCGCGACGATGCGGCGCATATCGTGATGAAACCCGTGGGGGTGCTGAAATGAAAATGCGTTACAGGATTGTTCTCGCGGGAAATCCGAACTGCGGAAAGAGCTGCATATTCAATGCGCTCACCGGGACGCGGCAGCACGTCGGGAATTATCCCGGCGTGACCGTGGAGAGCAAATCGGGCGTCTTCCATTTGAACGGCATGGAAATTGAATTGATCGACCTGCCGGGGGTGTATTCGCTCTCGGCCTCGTCGCCGGAGGAGGTGGTGGTCTTCGAGGAACTGACCCGTCCGGGGATCGATCTGATCTTGAATGTGATCGATTCGACGATTCCGCGCCGGAGCCTTTATCTGACCACGCAGCTTGCGGAACTTCGCATTCCGATGCTGCTGGTGTTCAACATGAGCGATGACGCGGCGCGCAAGGGATTGCGTTACGACATTCCGAAACTGGAAACCTATTTCGGGGCGCCCGCCGTTCAGACGGTCGGATGCCGTTCCGACGGCGTGCGGTCGCTGCTGGAAAAGCTGGCGGGAATTCTTGAAAACGGGCATGGCCGCCGCAGTGAACCGATGCTCAGTTTCGGAACGGACATCGAGGATGCGATTGCAGCCGTTTCCGGCCGGATCGACGCGCTTCGATTGGAGAAATACGCTCATATCCCGTCGCGTTTCTTCGCGATCAAACTGCTGGAACACGATTCCGCCGTGATGCGCATGGCGGAGTTCGATCTTGTACACGACGAGGTTGAGCGCCAGATCCGGCATCTCCGGGAGAAACACGCGATTTCGGCGGAAACTTTCCTCGCTGACCGGCGTTATGCGATGCTGGCGGGGGCGTGTCGCGACGCGATTTCAATGACGCAGGAGAGGCGGAGGGAGATCTCCGACCGGATCGATCTGGTCATGACCAATAAATTTCTCGGGTTGCCGTTGTTTCTGGCGATCATGTATGGAACGTTTTATTTCACATTCATCTGTGCGGATCCGCTGATGGGGTACATCGAGGAATTCTTCGGGTTTCTGAGCGGCGTGGTGCGGGATGTCTGGAATCCGGAAACGCTTCCCTTTCTGCGCAATCTGGTGACCGACGGGATCATCGCCGGCGTCGGCGGGGTGATTGTCTTCCTGCCGAACATCCTCTTTTTGTTCTTTGCGATTGCGTTGCTGGAGGATTCCGGTTACATGGCGCGGGCGGCGTTCGTGATGGACGGTGTGATGCGCAAATTCGGCCTTCAGGGGCGTTCATTCGTGCCGCTGGTGCTCGGGTTCGGCTGTACGGTCCCGGCGATCATGGCGACGCGCACGATCGAATCCGAACGCGACCGCAAGGTGACGATCATGGTGTTGCCGCTGATGAGCTGCAGCGCCCGGCTGCCGATTTATGCATTGATCATTCCGGCGTTTTTCGCGCCGAAACACCAGGCGTTCATGATGTGGGTGATTTATCTTATCGGCGTGATCATTGCGCTCGGAGCCGCCCGGATCATGAAGAGCACGCTGTTCCGCGGTGACGGGGAAGTTTATTTAATGGAACTTCCGCCGTACCGGATGCCGACGTTGAAAAGTCTGATGCTTCACATGTGGGATCGCGGACGGATGTATCTCAGGAAGGCTGGAACGATCATTCTTTTTGCGAGCATTGTTCTTTATTTCTGCAACACGTTTCCGGAAAAGAAGCAGTTCTCAAAAGCGTATGATGTTCTGATCGAGCAGTGTGCCGACGATGCGGAACGCGTGGCCGCACTGGAGAATGAGCGCCGGGCCGAGGTGATGGAATATACGATTTCCGGCCGGGTCGGTCACGCGCTGGAACCGCTCTTCCGACCGATCGGGTTCGACTGGAAACTTGCGACCGCATCGATCGGGGCGCTGGCGGCGAAGGAGGTTTTCGTTTCGCAGCTCGGAATTCTCTATGCCGAAGGAGAGGTGGACGAGGAATCTCCGGAACTGCGCGAACAGCTCGTTGAAAACTACACGCCGCTGCAGGGGTTCTGCATCATGCTCTTCTGTCTTTTGTCGATTCCGTGTCTTGCGACGCTGGCGATCATCCGGCGCGAATTGAATTCGTGGAAGATGGCGCTGGCGGAAGCGGGAGGATTGTTTCTGCTCGCATATCTGACGACTTTGATCGTCTATCAGGCGGGAATGCTGCTGCAGATCGGGACGTCGCCAATCAGTTGAATTTCCCGTAGCGCCCGGCGAGAACCGTTTCCTGAGGAGCGGTTCTCTCCGGGATATTGCCCGATGTATTTTCCCGCGCGTTTCCGGATGGGGCGGATGGGGCGGAGAACGAGACGAGGTCAGACGTTTTTTCCGGAAGAACCGGCGTCGCCTTCCGCCGGAACTCGGTCGCGGTATGCGCAATACGCCTGATAAAGGCGGCGGTTCTCCGCTCCTCCTGCCGGGCGATAGAATTCCATGTATCCCCAGCTCATGATTTTGTCCGCATCACGGGCGGCGAGTTGCAGTTTTTCCTCCAGCTTCGGAAGCGGAACCGCGCGCCAGTCGGGCCGGATCCGCAAAGCATTCACATCGCTTCCGCGGCCGTAACGCGCGACGAATTCCGTCAGGCTTGCGACGGGCAGTTCACCGGACTCCACGTTGCCCCAGTAACGGGTGCCCGCATCGCGGCACGCCCGGATCATGGCGCGGATGTACGGCAAACGTTCTTCTTCGGTAAAACAACTTAAATGTTGTCCGCCGTTGTCCTGCAGCGCGAGAATGTCGATTTTGCTTGTGCGCAGCAGATTGTGCCAGAATTGGTAATACTCCTCCGGTTCCCCGTAGCGGAAATGGCCGCAGCAGTCGGCGGTGTCGGGCATGAAGAACGGTGAAACGATCACCGGTTTTCCGTTCATCTCATGGGCGCGGGCGGTGATGTCGGAATACAGCTCCGTCATCAATTCGGCTTCCCGCCCCCAGCGCAGGTAAATTTCATAATCGAGATACCAGCTTGAAAAGGCCGGTGACGCACCGTATCTGCGTACAATTTGCTCCATCCTGCTTCCGGTAAAATCCAACGCTTTCGCAAGATTCCACTCCTCCCACCAGCCGGGAGCGAACCCGCAGGAGAAACTTAACTGCATCTGACGCTCTTCCGCTTCCCGGAGCAGGAATGCGATCAAATCTCCTCCCGGCACTGCCGCCTGGCGTTCCAGACAGTATTCGAGTCCGGACCAGCAGCCGAGCCAGTCGATTCCGAACTGCTGCATGGCGTCGAGTTCGGCACGCCACGCGTCGGCGTCCATCTGATAGAGAAACTCCTTGTCGCAGAAACTTTGGGGGCCGAGACTGAGCATGATCCCGGAGATGAGAGGTTGACACGCCATTTTTTCACTCCTGTTTTTCTTGTTTGAATATGGAATTGGCTTGCTTTAAAATTCATAACGGGGGAGCGAGACGAGCTCCGTGATGCTGCCGTCGTTGCTGATTTCGATTTTCTCGAAACAGGTTCCGTCCGGCCAGAAAGCACTGACGATTAATTTTCCTTTCATTGCATCCACCCGGAAGGCGGACGCTGGCATGACCGGATGTCCGCCCGGCCCGGCGCCGGTCAGCACCGGAAAGAGGTAATCCACCCCGCCCTTGTGGGGTTTCAATGGTTTCGTCGGCGCGGTGATGATGTTCGTTCCCGGGATGCTGCGGGTATACCGGTGGGCGTGTCCGGCCAGCCAGAGATTTACTCTGGATTGCGGATTTCTGCCGGCGAAATAGGGATCGGTCAATTCCTGCACGTTGAACGGCATCATCTTCCACGGGTCGTAGGTGGAGTAGGGTGCTCCGTGGGCGAGAACGATCCGCCGGGTGGCGGAAGTCCATTTTTCCGAGGCGAGAGCCTGTTTCAGAAATTCTTTCTCTTCATTCAAAAAGAGTTCGTCGAGGTTGTAATGGTAATAATCCGCTCCGGGGCTGCGCGCCGGATGATCCTCCCAGCAGTCCAGCACGAGGAACGCGGTGTCGCCGTAACGGAAGATGCCGTAAGATAAACCGTCCCGGTCGCCGAAATAATAGAGATATCGATCCGCTTCTTCGCCGCGCAATTCATGATTGCCGCGAACCATGACGACCGGACGCTCGCCGTGGCCCGCCTGATCGAGTTGCGGCAGCACCACGTTGAAGAGTTCAGAAGAGGAGAAGAGAATTCCGCTGTCGCCGCCGAGAACGAAGAAATCGCAGCTTCCTGCGTCGGCGGCTTTCAGCAGCCGGTTCAGGACGCGTTTGAGCAGATCCGGCTGGAACTGGAGATCAGAGGTGAAAAAGAAACTGAAATTGGTTTGTTCGTTGTCGGGAGTGCTGAATGCATAGATTTTGCCGTTTTCCGCGTAGACCTGCTGTGCCGGATCCCGCGGGTCGAGCATGAGGATCCGATATTCGTACCGGGCGCCCGGTTCGAGGTTGTCGAGATGAATGACGTGGAACGGCCGGCGCAGAATCTGGCCGTGAAGATGGTCCCAGGCGGTCTGCCACTTTTCACTGCCCTGTTTGCGGAATTCCACGCCGGAACCGACGTCGCCGAAGGTGACGAACCGGATGCTCATTTTTCCCGCGTCCGGATTTCCGAGCCAGGGGCCGTATTGCAGAAGCGGCAGCGCCGGATAACGTTTCAGAGGCGTTCCGCAGCGGAACTTCCAGCCGTCGCGTCCACGGCGGACGCGGAGCGCAAGAAGATTTTCCCCCTTTTTCACCGGCAGGAAGAAGGGGGCGTCATCAGGGGAGAACACCGGGGCGTTTCTCGTGCCGTAGATCAGAGTCGAAGCGCAGAAGACGCCGTTGACGAACGCTTCAAACCCCCGGTAACAACCGATGCCGAGCAGCGCGATGCCGTCGCGTTCCGCCTGGAAGCGATTGTAGAGTACGGCTTCGAACTCCTCGGCATTCTCGCCTTCGGGCAGGTTGTCGAGATCGATCATGGTGTCGAGATCGACCGTGCCGTTCACCGTGACGGGAGTTCCGTTCCGGAAGGTTTTCGGCCATTCATCTCCGACGGGTTTTCCGGGGAGAAAATGCCATGTTTCCTCCAGCGTGATGTTCACGAGAGAGGAGCGGTCCGCGATTGCGTCGACCTGCAGCCAGGAGAGATCGAACCGGGGATGTTCCGGTTCCTCCCCGGCAGTGGTCAGGAGGAAAGCGAAGGAGAACAACCAGAAAACGGATCTCAATTTCATGTGGCGGCGCCTTTATGATGTTGGGGAATATGGTTCATTTACGGAGCACTTCACTATATCACAAGGGAGTGTGTTTGCAAGTCGTGTCCCGGAAAACTTTCCGGAATTGTATCATCCGGTTCGACTGCGGGAGCCGTTACGGATTCTGCGGTATGGTTCTGTTTTTGTCTCCGGGAGAAATTCTTTGCAGGTTGCGGAATGGAGGGGAATTCCGCGGCGCGTTGCGGCAATTTTTCGCGGGCAGGGAGGATGAGGAAAAATTTGCAATCTCTCTGGAAAAAAGGAAAGTTTGTGCTATTTTTATAGGATAACGTGTGGAAAATAACCGGAACATATCGTAGTTGGGGGGGCACGGTTTTTTCCCGCCCGGAAAAATTCTTCTCCCCCGGAGAAAAAAAGGAGTTTCTGCAAATGATTAATCGAATGATCCTCAATCAAACCTCCTATTTCGGCGCCGGGGCCATCGCCCGCATTGTCGACGAAATCAAGACGCGCGGTTTTTCCAAGGCACTTGTCGTGACCGACAAGGATCTCATCAAATTTCATGTGGCGGAAAAAGTGACCTCTCTGCTGGACAAGGCGGGGCTCGCTTATGAAATTTTCAGTGATGTCAAGGCGAATCCCTCGGTCGATGTCGTAAAGCAGGGCGTGGCCGCCTTCAAGTCGGCGGGCGCGGATTATCTCATCGCGATTGGCGGCGGTTCTCCGACCGACACGTCGAAGGCGATCGGCATTATCATCAACAATCCGGAATTTTCCGATGTCGTCTCACTGGAAGGCTGTGCGGCGACCTCGAAACCGTGCGTTCCGATCATCGCGATTCCGACGACGGCCGGAACCGCAGCCGAAGTGACGATCAATTACGTCATCACCGACGATGCGAAAAAGCGTAAGTTCGTCTGCGTCGATCCGCACGACATTCCCGTGGTCGCCGTCATCGATCCGGAAATGATGTCCTCGATGCCGCGGGGGCTGACCGCCGCGACCGGCATGGACGCGTTGACTCACGCCATTGAAGGTTACATCACCAAAGGCGCATGGGAATTGACCGATATGATGCACCTGAAGGCGATCGAAATCATTTCCCGTTCGCTGCGCGGCGCGGTGAACAACACTCCGGAAGGGCGGGACGGCATGGCGCTGGGACAGTATGTTGCCGGAATGGGATTCTCCAATGTCGGGCTTGGAATCGTTCACTCGATGGCGCACTCTCTGGGCGGTTTCTACAACACGCCGCACGGCATCGCCAACGCGGTTCTGCTGCCCTACGTGATGGAGTACAATGCGCCTGCGACCGGCGAAAAATATCGTGAAATCGCCCGGGCCATGGGAGTGGAAAATGTCGATGCCATGAGCATTGAAGCAGCTCGGCAGGCGGCGATCGATGCGGTGCGGAAACTTTCCGTCGATGTCGGCATTCCGCAGAAGATGCGGGAACTGCCGTCGGTTCGGGAAGAGGATCTGCCGGCGCTGGCGGAGATGTCGTTCGCTGACGTCTGCACGGGCGGCAATCCGCGTGACACCAGTGTGGCGGATATTCTGGGAATTTACCGGAACGCATTTTGACGGCATCTTAAAAAGGTATGATTTCCAACCGGTTGGAGCGTTGCTGCTTCAACCGGTTGTTTTTTGTGGGTGCGTTCAAATGGTGAAACGATGTGACAACGGCGCCGGGCCGGGTGCCGCAGGCGGAGTGAATGACCAAACGCGTTTCGTCCGGGGCACACGGTCCCTGCCGGAAGGGAACTCTGTGTTTACGGCAGTTCGCGGAGTGCCGCAAGGACGGCCGTCACGCTGGTGAGATAAACCGGGTTCTGCCGGTGATCGGTTTCGTCGTGGAAACACTCGTAAGGGGCGCCGATTTGCTGCGGCATGTTTCTGAAATCGTTGGCTTGCAGATCTGCGACGAGTTCGTGAATCAATCGTGCCGCCGTTTCCGGTTCGGTTCGGGCGATCGCCCGGGCAACCCATCCGGTCGGAGTGCTCCAGTAGGCACCATGCTGGTAGGTGTTCAATGGATAATTGCAGAAATTGCCCTCCCAGCAGTTATCCGTCGTCGCTTCCATGCCGAC
Source organism: uncultured Victivallis sp. (assembly GCA_944389815.1). Lineage (GTDB taxonomy): Bacteria > Verrucomicrobiota > Lentisphaeria > Victivallales > Victivallaceae > Victivallis. The sequence continues at coordinate 7,836 of CALXNS010000028.1, forward strand.
CGGCACATGGCGGATGGCGCCCCGGCAGGCGAGCGTGCCGGCGTGATATGCCTGAGTGAGCGTTTTGGAGATCCGTTCGGCCTCCGCATCATCCGCGGCCTGGATGTTCACCGCGAAAGCGCTTCCCCAGACGTCGCATTGAGAACTCATGCGACTGGAGGCGCGCCAGAATCCGTTTGGTGCGGCGAAAACCGAAGCGAAGCAATTCTTCATCAGCCGGGCGACAGAGCTGTAATATTCGCTTCTGGAATGATTTCCGGCGAGGTTGAAAAGTTCAGCCAGTTCCTCTGCGGCACGGAACCGCAGCAGCGAGGCGAAGAGGAGTTTTCCGGTATGTTTGACCGTATCGGTAAATCCGAAACTGATGCCCCAGCGGTCGTCATCATTGACGGCCATCTGAGTTTCCCGGTCAACGGGAGTTACGGAGAACGCCTCCTCCAAGCGTTCGAAAGCGGGTCGCCCGGCACAGAGCCACTTCGCCGGATCGCGGACGAGCTGATTTTTCACCAGCAGCCAGGCGAGGTGGATGTAGAAGAAGTGGTCGTCGTAAGGCGGGTAATAACCGAATGTTCCGTTTTGTTCCTCCGTCTTCCAGCACCCCGGATAGAAGAGCGCTTCCCCGTGGAACCGGATATGGTCTGGAATGACGCCGCGGGGGATTTCCGCGCCCGGGGTGGGTTTCCAGTTTTTGGGAGATTGATATTGGCTCAGAATGTCGAACATCGGCAACAGGAGTTCATTTTCCACCACGCCGGAATCGGCGGACATGATGAAATCGCGCGTCCAGAAGGCCGGATAACACGCGCCGCCGCCGGGGCGGATGACGGTTGCGCCCAGCGTGTTGGGTGCTTCAGAACCGATGATTTCCCCGGGATGAACCAGTGAGGCATGCAAAACCGCATGGCTGATTTCTTCAAGAAAATCAAAATCCTTTTGAGCGACCCATGATAATTTTTTCATCTGCATATCCGGAGTATCATTATTTTTAAAATTTGCATCATCAGAGTTTTCCGGGCTGGCTCCGGATTGGAGGAAGCGCGCCGCCAGATCTGCGGTTAAGATAGCATGAGAATGAGCGATTGCAAATGAAATGGCGTTGAAAATTATCCAGAAAATTGGAAAAATCTTTGGAGAGAGGAAGGAGAAAAATGCTATTATATTTAAAATAAAATCGAATTGCTACTTGAAAAATATTTTAGTTATAATTATATTCTATTGAATATATGGGGGGAGTGTTTGTTCGTTTTTTTCAGCAGTTTTCGGGTATTTGAAAACAGTTTATCAAGCGGGGGAGAAAAGTCGGCTTGAATTTGCTGCTTCAGCAGTCTGGCAGGTGATATAATTGAAGCGACGGAATCATCCATAAAAATTTCCTGTTTTCATAAATAAAGATAATATCAACTTTGAAGAATATGCGGATTTCGCATACATTACAAGTTTCTAACCCAAAGAGATAAAAAATG
>CALXNS010000029.1 GCA_944389815.1 uncultured Victivallis sp.
ATTCCGTTCGAGAAGGGGCCGGACGGCGTCGGCGTGCCGATGGAGCGCGGCGATGTGCGGGTCGGCAATTACCGTTACGCCTTCGGCGGCGACGGAACCGGACTGGGGATCGATCTTGCCGAACCGACTCGTTTCCTTGAACTTGCGCGTTCGCTCGGTGTCGGGCTGATCTGTACGACTGCGTGCAGTCCCTATTACAACCCGCATTTTCAGCGTCCAGCCTATTATCCGGTATCGGACGGCTATCTGCCGCCGGAGGATCCGATCTGTGGTGCGGCGCGGCAGATCCGGGCGGTCGGTGAAGTGAAACGCCATTTTGGCGAATGCCGGGATATGGTGTTCATCGGTGCGGGTTATACGTGTCTGCAGGAGTACCTGGTTCAGGCCGGTCAGGCGGCGGTCCGCAATGGTCACGCCGACATGGTCGGAATCGGTCGGATGGTGCTGGCGTATCCGGAAATCTGCGCCGATACGCTGACGGGGCGGGCGCTGGAGTGCCGGCGGCTCTGCCGGACCTTCGGGGATTGCACCACGGCGCCGCGGAACGGGATTGTTTCGGGGTGTTATCCGCTGGACGAATTCTACCGGGGGCGCCCGGAGCGGGAGAAACTCAATGCGGCGAAATTGAAAATGCGTGGAGCCGGAAAATGATTCTCTGGATGGCCGACGATCATTATGGTGTGCATCCGGGCCGGGTCAGTTATGAGAAACTGGCGGCGGAGTACCCGGAAATAAAGTTTTTTGAAAACGATTGGAGCGGGTTCTCGTTGCTTGAGTCCGCTGAATCGTGTGAGCTTTTGATTCTGCATCTGATCGCGGATACCTGCGGCTTGCCGCTGCCGGACGACGCGGCCGCTGCCGCGGTGCGGCACTATTGCGAAACGGGTCGCCCGTTATTGCTGTTGCACGGCGGGAGTGCGGCATTCTGGCATCACGACTGGTTCCGGTCGATGGTAGGACTGCGGTGGGTGCGCGGGAATGATCCGGACGGGGTTGAAGCGAGCTTTCATCCGGTCGAACCATATCGTGTGAGTGTCGCCAAATGCCGTCACCGGTTGTGTGGGAAATTGCATGAGATGGAGCTGCCGTGCGATGAAATTTATACCGGGCTGGAACAGACCGCGCCGTATTGGGTTCTGATGGAGACCGTCGTTTCCGGCCGAAGCTGGCCGCAGTGTACGGAATCCCTTTCGCCGTGGGGCGGTCGGGTGATCAATTTTCTGCCGGGGCACGCCGCCGCGGTGACCGGTGCCGCCGGATATCTGACCAATCTGAAAATATTGATCGATGACCTTCTGGTGGAAAAATAAATTTTTCAGTCGGTTCAGGATCGTTCCCCAACCGGGCAGGACAAAAGAGGCTGTTGCAAAATCTCATGAGGGATGCGACAGCCGTTTTGCTTTTGAATCTCGGTAAAATTGGGTATAATAAGGCTTATGATCAGGAAGATGACTAAGGGAAGATCGGTTTGGTTATCGCGTTGGTCACGCCGACGATCGCGGAGCGTCATAATCCAATCCGGCGTTTGAACGGAGCGCCGAAACCATCCGACGCGGTAATGAGAGTGCGCCGGAGATCATGAAGGGGAATGCCATTCCTTCTGTGCAGCAGGAGTTCCGCACCTGAAGTGCCGCACGAAGATTGTTCCGGGGGGAGGGAGGCGGGACGAAGGCATAATAAAGGAATTTTTTTCCGAATGTCATCTTGAAATTTTCCACTGAACCGGATATCATAAACAAAACCCAATGTCCGATAATGGTTCAGGCATGTTTTTTTGATCGCGACGCAGGGCAGTTTCGGAGTTCCGGGATTGCCTTGTATGTTAATGATGGAAGATTGTGAATGATTTCGAATTTGGAACGGCAGAACGGCATAGGTTTCTGCTGAAACAGCTTCAACTAAGAATGACGGGGGGATGATGATATGGACGACAGAGTACGTGAAAATTTTTTGTCCCGGTTGATGCCGCGCCCGCGGGAAATTGAAATCCCGGACGGCGAACTTCTGCTGTTGAGCGAAAATTCCTTCACCTTCCACGGCCCGGATGACGCCGCCGCCCGAAAGTGTGCCACGGAGTGGCTGCAACGCTGGTGGAACGTTTCCGGGGCGGTGTTCCACGCGACGGATGCCGTGTCGCCGACATTGCCGAGCGAGGGGTATCGGATCGAAACGCGGCCCGGGGAGATTTCCATTACGTTTTCCGATGGCGCCGGGCTGCGTCACGCCTTGCGCACGCTGCGGCAGCTTGCCGAACCCTGCCGCGGCACCCGGACGATTTCCGGATGGCAAATTCCACCGCTGAAAATCGCCGATGAACCGGCGATGGGGTTCCGCGGGGTGCATTTGTGCGTCTTCCCGGAGACGGAGAAACTGGAACTTGTCAAACAAATTCATCTTGCCGCATACCTGAAACTCAATTACGTTCTGCTGGAATCGTGGGGCACGTTTCCATTTGTGTCCGAACCGGATTTCAGTTGGCCGGAAACCGCGTACACACAGGAAGATTTCCGGGAACTTGTCGAAGCAGGCCGTTCACTCGGAGTTGCCGTCTGTCCGGCGGTCAACCTCGTCGGCCATGCCACGTGGGCGACCGGCGGCAAGAGCGGGAAATTCGCGGTGCTGGACTTCCATCCGGAATACGCGCCGCTTTTCGAACCCGACGGCTGGTGCTGGTGTTTTTCCAATCCGGAGACGCGGCGCGTTCTGAAACATCTGATCGATGAGATGTGTGATGTTTTCGACAATCCGCCGTTTTTCCATGTCGGCTGCGATGAAGCCGATTCGATGATGAGTTGTTCGAGCTGTGCCGCGCGGGAGCCGCTGGGGTTGTTGCGGGACCACCTCTGTTTCCTGCGGGAAGCACTCGCGCCGCATGGGTGCCGGATGATGATCTGGCACGATATGCTGGTCGATCGCAACGATCCGCGCTGGGCGGGATTTACGGCATTCGGTCACGCGGAACTGAGGACGCCGGAACTCTATCGGGAACTGCCCCGGGATGTGGTGATCTGCGACTGGGAATACGACCGGCCGTGTCCGACGCGCGATTACGAAATCGCCAAGTTCTTCAAAGAGAATGGCTTCATGTCGATTCTGTGCAGTTGTGAAGATAAAGTCGCCACCGCGAAGATGGGGCGTTCCATTCGTGACAACCGGCTTGACGGATTGCTCGGAACGACCTGGCTGCGCTGCGTAGGACGCGATTTCGGTCGTATTTACACGGCGCTCGCGCACGCGAGCTGGAATCCCGGCTTCGCCTACGCGCCGGATACGGATGACATGGCGGTTTTCAACACTCATCTGCGTTACGTGGATCAGGATATCGGCGTAAAACGATATGAAGAGTTCGGACGACTGGTGAAGTATCAGCAGGATCCGGTGAAACTCGTTTCCATGTAAACGAGCGAATTGACCGTTCGGAAGGCAAAGGTGCGGGGAGAGGAGGAAATTTATGCTTAATTCCATTGGAGCGACGGCGTTTCTGCTGCTGATGTTGATGGATCCCTTCGGCAATCTTCCGGTTTTCGTATCGCTTCTGGGGCGCAGAAGCGATGCGGAATACCGGTGGATCATCATTCGCGAATCGCTTTTTGCATTGATCGTCATGGGCGGCGCGCTGCTGCTCGGAAATCTGGTGTTGCAGCTTTTGCATCTGACCGGGGAACGACTGTCGCTCGCGGGCGGCTTGATTCTCTTCATCATCGGCATCCGGATGGTTTTCTCGACCTTCGGGGATGCGGCAGGAGAACCGGAAAAGGAACCGTATATCGTGCCGCTGGCCGTGCCGTTGATCTGTGGACCCGGGTTGATTGCGATCATCGTGACGCTGCCGGAAAAGAGTGTCGAATCATTGACGGCGCTGCTGCTGGCGTGGCTGGTGCAACTGGGAATTCTGTTGTGCGGGAAAAAAGTTGCGATTGTACTTGGCGACAAATTTCTTCAGGCGCTGGAATCGTTGATGGGGCTGCTCCTCACCGGCATTTCCGTCGGAATGATCCTCGACAGCATCAACGCCATTTACGGGATCGGCGGCGCGTAAAAAAATTCACTGAAACCGTAAATCATGATCATGTTTTACGGTTTCAGTGAAGAGAACATTCAGATCAGAAATCCGCGATCGGAATTATTTCTCCTCGCGCATCCAGATCGCCATCGATGCCGCGCCGCGGTTCTGCCAGAGGGCGTAGGGAATCGCGAGCGCCTGAAATTCCATCTCCGGTGCGCGGGCGGCGGCGCGGAGATAAAGCGCGTCACCACTGTTGTCAGCTTCAAGTCTGGCCTGCACGGAGATTGCGCGGACTCCCGGAAGCCCGGCGGCCTCGGCCAAGTTGAACTTCTGATCGGCGGGAATGCACAGCCGCGGCAAAACATTGCCGTTGTCGATGCTCTCGAAGGCGTAGACGACCGGACCGCGCATCAGGGCGATGCGTCCGGCATCGCTGGTGACTTTATAATTGGCGCGTACGACGTCGACAGGCATATCCAGTTGAAGTTCGATCCGGTCGCCGGGATTCCAGTGACGTTTGAGCGTCAGGAATCCTTTTTCCGGCTGGAGCTCAAGTGTTTCTCCGTTGAGAGTGGCGCGGAAGGAACGGCACCAGGCGGGAATCCGAAGCGCGAGCGTGAAATCTCCGTCTGCGAGGATCGTGACCGGGATGTTGCCGTCATAAGGATACGTGCCGCCGACTTCGAATTTCGCCGAACCGAAATCGGCGGTGCCGGCAGCCGGGATGTTCAACCGGTATTCGGGGGCATTGCCGTCCAGAGACTGCGACCAGCAGAAACTGCCGAGCTGCGGAAGGAAACGGCAGTAACTCGTCGGACAGCAGGAGCAGTCAAACCACGGCTGACGTTGTTTCAATGTGACGCCGTGCGTGAAGGTGTTGTCGTCGACTTCAAGCAAATTTGCGTAGAAGAAATGGTCTCCGTGGAGGCTGATTCCGCTCAGTGCGCCATTGTACAATGTCTGCTCCATGATGTCGGCGTAACGGCCGTCGCCGGTGATGTTGAGCATGCGCGATGCGAACTGCACCAGCGCCATCGATGCGCAGCTTTCGGCGTAGGCGGTGTCATTCGGAAGATGATAATCCTCGGTGAATGCTTCGCCGATCGGAGTTGAGCCGAGGCCGCCGGTAATGTACATGCGGCGGTTGACGATGCTTTGATAGAGTTCTTCGGCAGCGGCGAAGAGCCCGGCGTCGTCGAAATGCGCCGCGACATCGGCCATGCCGGTATAGAGATAGAGCGCCCGGACTGAATGTCCGACCGCGTCGTGCTGTTCACGAACCGGTTTGTGAGCCTGGCGGTTTTCGAGGCCGTAATGGAGTTCGCCGTTGCGTTTCTTTCCTTCCTCTACGAAATAATTCGGCGTGCGTCCACGTTCATCGACAAAATAGCGGGCGAGATCGTAATATTTGTTGTTTCCGCTGGCGTCGGCGAGTTTGCAGAGCGCAAGTTCGATCTCCTCGTGGCCGGGATAACCGCGCAGCTTCCCCGGTTCCGTTCCGAATACGGTTGCGATGTAATCAGCGTAACGGCAGAGCGCATCGAGAAATTTCCGTTTCCCGGTTGCGCGGAAATGGGCGACCGCCGCCTCCATCAGATGTCCGGCGCAATAGAGTTCATGGCAGTCATAAAGGTTGCTCCAGCGTTCTTCGGGCCGCTGCGAGGTGAAAACGATGTTCAGATAACCGTCCGGCTGCTGGGCGCTGATGATCAAATCCACATAGGAATCGAGTTCTTCGGCCAGAGCCCGGTCTTCGGGATGCTGTGCGACGGCATACGCCATGCCTTCGAGCACTTTCGCCACGTCGGAATCCCAGAAGATGTGCGGCTGATTGGGCATGCCCGGTTTCCAGTCGAGTTTGAATGCTTCGATACGGCCGGTTTCGTGACATTTCCGGATCGAACTCGGGATCGTCACTTCGTAATTGGCCGTCATGCGAGGGGCAAGATACGAATCCGCGAGGCGGACGGCGGTAATGGAAGGCGGTGTGTATTTCTTCATGATGCTGAAATCCTTTCCTTTTTCAGGCGTTCATCTTCATGTTTTACATATATTATACCACCGCTTCTGATTTGTTCCTAGAGGAGAATCGGCAAAAAAAAAGAGACAATTCCGACTTTTTCGGGAATTGTCCCCATCTTCCGGAAGTGTGTCGCCATCCAGATCCGGAAAATTGAAGTGCATCAGAACAAGCCCGTCCGTCAGTTCAGGGCGCGGGCCGCATTTTCCATGGCGTTGCGGACCGGAGCTGATTCTTTGAGTCCCAGATCGATATCGCCGGCATCGCAGCGGGCGAGAAATTTCGGATCAAGAGGGATTTCCGCGAGGAGCGGAACGCCGGCACCGGCGGCAAGGCGGGCGCCGCCCCCGGAGGCGAAAATAGCGTGTTCCGCACCGCAATCCGGGCAGACGAAAGCGCTCATATTCTCAATCACACCGGCGATCGGAACGTGCAATTGGGCACAGAAATCGATACATTTGCGGCAGTCGGCGAGCGCAACTTCCTGCGGCGTGGTGACGACGATGGCGCATTTATCGCCAGTGATGAGCTGACATGCCGAGAGCGATTCATCACCGGTGCCGGGCGGGAAGTCGAGTACGAGATAATCAAGCTCACCCCAGTTGACCTCTTCAAGGAGTTGTTTGATGACGCCCATTTTGACGGGTCCGCGCCAGATGATCGCCTTGTTTTCATCGTCGAGCAGCAGCCCGAGGGAAACCAGTTTGACGCCGCGTGCGACCGTCAGGGGTTCCATCCCGAGCGCGCTCCCCTCCATGCGGAGATGCTGCACGTTGAAGAGCGTCGGTTGCGAAGGTCCGTGAAAATCGACATCGAGCAACCCGACCTTTTTTCCTTCTCCGGCCAGCGTCAAGGCGAGCGCGGCGGCCACGGTGCTCTTGCCGACGCCGCCTTTGCCGGAGAGTACCAGAACAACTTTTTTGACGGACTTTAAAATCTCCGCCGGTTTTTCTTTGCAGCCGTCTTTGGCCGAACAGCTGTCACAATGTCCGGAACATTCACTCATTTTTTATCCACTTCCCTCTAAACAGATCTTTATTCATTGTATTTGAAGTCGTTGCGAAACTCCAGCGAACCATTCAAATACGCATTCAACATCGAATCCTCCGCACCGGAAATCCCGCCGACCAGCTTGATTCCCTCCGCATCGAGCGCATCGTATTCCCGAACGCTGATTTTATTGCAGATGAGTAAATCCGCATTGCACTCCTGCAGAAAACGTGCGACCCCCGGGGCGTCGTGTTCTTCCGGATGAACCGTGTCGCGACGGAGAACTTTTCCTGCCGCCACTTCATAAAGTAGAAATTCCTTCGTGTCGCAGAACCGGCTGGCGATTCTGCCGCGGCCATCACTTGCCAGGGCGATAATCACGATCTTTACGATTGCTCCATTTTACCATGAAAAACGGTCCGGCCGCATAAAATTACTGAACCGGACCGTTTGGGATTTCAAATCAGTTCGAATTTATTTCTCCGCATTTTCGGAAATCGCTTCCGCATCGCGCATCGGCGCGGCCTGATGATCGCGGATCTTCTCCCGGAGCCGGGTCAACTGCACGTCAACCTTCGCCGCCGCGGCGTCGATTGCCTTGTACAGATCGAAATCGGAACCTTTCGCTTCGATGACATGATATTTGCAATTGACGACCAGATCCGCAGTGAAAAGGCTTTTCTCGCGATCCATCACCATGCTGACGTTGGTGACGTTCAGCGATTTGTCCGCCAGAACCGCATTGATCTTTCCTTCCGCGTATTCACGGATTGTCGCGGTGATTTCAAACTGCCGTCCGTTTAAAGTGATGTTCATAGGCTCTCTCCTTCTCTCTATTCAAAACGGGATGATTCCCGGATTGAAGCATTTCTCTACATCGAAAACTGAGGCCCCAGATAAATTTCCCGAGCCTGTTCGTCATTGACCAGAAAATCACTCGATCCTTCCACCAGAATTTTCCCTTCGCACATCAGATACGCCCGATCCACCACCGAAAGCGTATCTCGAACATTGTGGTCGGTGATCAGAATGCCCAGATTCCGTTCCTTGAGCTGCAGAATGATCTGCTGCACATCGTAGACCGCCAGCGGATCCACGCCGCTGAAGGGTTCGTCGAGCATGATGAACGCCGGATTCGTCACCAGCGCCCGGGTGATTTCCAGCCGGCGGCGTTCGCCGCCGGAGAGGGTCATCGCCTTCTGCCGGGCCAGTCGGGTCAACCCGAGTTCTTCGAGCAATGTTTTGCAACGCTCCTTACGTTCCGCGGAAGAGATGGCCAGCGTTTCCAGAATGGCCATGATGTTCTCCTCCACGGTCAGTTTACGGAAAATCGACGGCTCCTGGGCGAGATATCCCATCCCCATCCGGGCGCGGCGGTACATCGGCATGTGGGTGATGTCCACATCCCGGAAACTGATTTCGCCGGAATCCGGCCGGATCAGACCCATGACCATATAAAACGTGGTGGTTTTTCCGGCTCCATTCGGTCCAAGCAACCCGACCACTTCACCGGCGCGCACGTTGATTGAGACGTCGCTCACCACCCGGCGACCGTGATAGGTTTTCACCAGGTGGGCAGCCTGAACCAGATTCCGGTTTTCGTTTTGTTCACTCATGCTGAAAAAATCCTCATTTCCGGCGTCCTGGTGTTATTATACACGCATTCCGCCTCCGGTCAAGCCGGATTTCATTAATTCATCGGCAATTTTGCATTTCCGTCCCGATCCAGCTGGGTGTTGCCGAACACATTCATTTCGCCGGTCGCGGTATTGAGTACCACGCGGTCGCCGCGCATCGTGCCGCCTTCAGCGGTCATTCGCGGCCGCTCTTCCGGAGTGCCGGTCAGAACGACCTCCTTGTTCGCGACGATGTATTCCGCACGGTCGCCGAATGCTTCCTGCAGTTTTCCTGCGTCGTCCTTGCGCGAGACATGAACGTTGCCGGTGCAGAGAATGCGTTCCAGATCCACTCCGTCCGTAAGCATGATCCGGGAGGGGACCATGTCCGGTTTGAGTTCCGCCGAGGCGAATGGATCGGCATCGGGATCCTCTTCGACCGCCGCGGACGGCGCGGGGGCGGCCGACTGAACGCCGGGAGCGGATTTCGCGGTATAAATGAACATGTCGTCACACGTCAGGGAAGAAAGATCATCCCGCACATCGACGGAACCGTGGAATTCGGATTGATTTTTCTCAAGATCGAGTATTCCGTGGTCGGCTTTCAAGATCCGGTTGCCGCTGGAGTTTCCGCCGCCAAGCATTCCGGCGAGCGGAGCGTCGGTGGCTTTTTCCGCCCGTGCGGCGGCTTGCTGGTCGGAGGCGGCATCGGGTTTGTTGACGAGTTCGAAATTGCCGTCGCAGAGCACCCGGGTCAGCCGGGTGCCGTTGGACTGGAACATTCCCGGTTCCTCCGGCGTGCCGGGCGGTACCGGTTTGAACAGCAGCGTCAACTGATCGGTCCGCAGGTCTCCGCGCAGTTCGTCCCGCATGTGAACGTTGCCGTAACAGATCACCTTCTCCACGGTTTTTCCGCTGCTTTCCGCTCCGAAATTCAACGGGTCAACAGAGGTCCGGGCTGCGGATTGAGCTGTGGCCTCTTTCGCTGCGGCGGGATCGGCCATCAGATAAATTTCCATGCGTTCACAATCAAGATTCATTCGGGGATCATTCAGACGCACGTTGCCGGTGAACGTCAACTTGTTTGCGCCGCTGTCAAGATCACTCGCATCGGACAGAATGATCGTATTGCCCGTTTCGCCCGGCGCAGCGAGAATGATTTTGCTGTCGCCGCGAACGGCGAGCCGTTCATCGTTGACGTAGATGTCAAGTTCTTTTCCCGTCAGCGACTCGCGTTCGCGCTTGAGGGTCGGCGTTCCGCCGGACATCGTGATCTTGCGCGCAGCGTAATCGAATACCGCCTGTTGGGAAAGAGCCTGTTCTCCGGGCAGCAGTTGCCCGTTCTCGTCCCGCCGGGTGACCCGCACCCCGCCGTCGCATTGAATGGTGTCGAGTTCACGTTGATTGCCCGCCTGGGAGAAATCAGCAAATCCGGTCAGGCCGGAAGTAAGCTCCTCCGAAGGCTGTGCCGCGTTCCCGCCCGGCGTTTCCTTAAGCCCGATGAGCATGCGTTCGCATTGCAAATTCATACGCGGGTCATCGACGTTGACTTTGCCGATGAATTCTCCCCGGTTGCCGGTATAATCCATGCGTGCTTCGTTGGAATCGATGGTCAGCAATCGTTCCGGTTCGCCGTCCCGGGCCGGCTGAATGACCCGTACGCGACTGTCGCCACGCACAAAGGCGCGCTGTTCGTTCCGGTATAGAACAATATTGCGTCCGACGATCGACTCCTTCCCGCGTACAATCGACGGATTTTTCCCGCTGCCGGAAAGCGTAATCATACCGGTTGGAACATCGTAGGTCATGTGGTCGGCGAGAGCCTTTTGTTCTCCGTCCTTCGCCTCGTCCGCAGTGAGTTTGCGTTTGACGATCACGTTGCCGTCGAAGACGATCCGTGAGACGCCTTCCAGGGTCTCCTGCACATCCTGAACTTTTCCCGCGGCGTTGTCGCGCCGAATGGCTTCATCATCCTTGCGGTCGAGAAAAATGGTCATGAGATCGCTGTTGATCGTGGAACGCTCTTCGTCGATGGTGACGTTGCCGATCAGAAGAATACGGTTATTGAGCATGTCAATTTGCAATGAATCGCATGTGGCGTACAGAAACTCATATTTGTCCGGAAGTTTCTTCCGCTCCTTTGCGAAGAGTTTGCGCGGATCGCTCTCCCCGAAACGCAGAATGATCCGCACGTCATCCTTGACCGTCACGGTACGTTTGTTGAAGTCCGCCTCAAACCCCACTCCATCGAGATCCAGCACCGGCGACCGGAAGAAGACCGCCTCCTGACCGACCGCCACCCGCGCTTCCTGATCGACGTCGGCGCGGCTCGTAAACATCACGCCTTCACTGTAGAGCCGCGGCATCCAGAATTCGAGAATCTCCGGCAATTGAGTGTCTCTGAGCGGGTAGAGTTTGATTCCCCAACCGTCGCGAATTGCATCCACGTCGGCATTTCTGCGGATGATGTCCAGCGTGACATTGCTCCCGATCGCAACACGTCCCTGGCGTTCGGCCCGATCGCAGAAAACCATCAGTTGAAGAAGGTCCTTATTATAGATCGGCAGTTTCGCGTGCGACAGCTCCAGGCCGCGCAGGTCGTCGAGATTGCCTGCTCCCGGAAGCGTCAGCGACGCGGTCAGCACTGCCGCGGTGAATAACGTTTTTATAATTTTCTTCATGGTGTCCTCAAAAATAATCTCAGCGGCGGTAACGCTCCAGAACCGCATCGAGTTTCCCCTGTTCCCGCAGCAGCCAACGGATCGCTTCGCAAACCGCGCCGTGTCCGCCCGGCGCCCGGGTGCGGAATGCCGCAACTTCGTCGAGCTCCGGTACCGCATCGGCGACCGCGATGGCGATCCCGGCCCGACGCATCACCGGCATGTCGATGACGTCGTCGCCCATGTAGAGGCATTCCTGTGCCTTCAGACGGCGCGTTTCAAGCAGCCGTTCGAACGATTCAAGTTTGTCCTTGCAGTTTTCCAGGCAGAAGCTCAACTGAAGTTCCTCGGCCCGTTTCCGGTTTGCGGAGGAACTGCGCCCGGAGAGGATTCCCACTTCCAGCCCGGCCCGCATCGCCATGCGCATCCAGTGCCCGTCGCGGAAATGGAAGAACTTGATCTCTTCGGCGGCGCCGTAACCGCCGCGCCCGTCAGTCAGAACTCCGTCCACGTCAAGCACGATCGCCTTGATTTCGGAAATGATGTCAGATGAGATCATGGATTTTCTTCACCATTGTGATTGTTTCCCGCGCCTGAGCGAAATCAAGCGAATTCGGCCCGTCCGACCACGCCTCCGCCGGATGCGGATGCACTTCCGTGAACAATGCGTCGATTCCCACCGCCGCCGCCGCCCGCGCCAGCGGCGCGGCGAATTCCCGCCGTCCGCCCGAGGCGTTGCCGAGGCCGCCCGGCAGCTGCACGGAGTGGGTCGCGTCGAAGACGACCGGCACGCCGAATGAACGCATCGTCACCAGCGAACGCATGTCGACAACTAAATTATGATACCCGAAGGTGGTGCCGCGTTCGGTGAGCATCACCTGATCGTTGCCGGTGGCGCGCACTTTTTCGACGGCGCCGAGCATATCCTCCGGCGCCATGAACTGTCCCTTTTTGATGTTGACCGCGCGCCCGGTTTTGCCGGCGGCGTGCAGCAGATCGGTCTGGCGGCAGAGAAAGGCCGGAATCTGGAGCACGTCTGCCACTTCGGCAACCCGTTCAACGTCGATGGTTTCATGTACGTCGGTCAGCACCGGAATGTTGAATTGTTTCTTTACCTCGGCGAGCATCGCCAGACCCGCCTCCACTCCCGGACCGCGCCGCGACTCCCCGCTGGAGCGGTTCGCCTTGTCGTAGGAGGCTTTGAATATATAACCGATCTTCAGTTCCGAGCAGAGTTCGGAGAGAAATTCCGCGGTTTCCAGACAGGTGCGGAGCGTCTCCGCCATGCAGGGGCCGGCGATCAGAACCAGTTTCCCGTCGCCGATGGTCACATTGCCGATTTGAATGGTGTTCATGCTGTTGCGTTCTCCTCCCGGAGTTTTTTCTCCGCTTCCTCCAGGTCGGCGGGGGTGTCCACGCCGATGCTGGTCAGATTTGACAGTTGAACGTAGATGCGGATGCCGTTTTCCAACGCCCGCAGCTGTTCGAGTTTTTCCGAATTTTCCAGTACGCCCGGCGGCAGGGCGACGAAACGTTCCAGCGCCGCACGCCGATAGGCGTAAATGCCCCAGTGCAGATACGTCGGCGCCGGAGTTCCGCCCTTCCGCGCGAACGGAATTTCCGCCCGGCTGAAATACAACGCGAAACGATCCGCGCCGAACACCACCTTGACGTTGTCCTCATCCATCGAACCGCGTTCACGCGGCACCGCCACCGTGGCCATTTCGATTTCCGGATGATTCCGCATCGTATCGATCAGTTCATCGATCACCGCGGTCGGAATCAACGGTTCGTCGCCCTGAACGTTGATGATGATCTCCGCATTCTCATCGAGCAGCCGGACCGCTTCGGCGATCCGGTCGGTGCCGGACGGGTGCGATTCAGAGGTCATCACCGCGCGGCCGCCGAATTGTTCGACCGCCTGACGGATGCGTTCGTCATCGGTCGCGACCAGCACGAGATCGGCGCTGGAGGCGGCGGCCTTCTCATAGACGTGTTGAATCATCGGTTTGCCGCAGAGCTGCGCCAGCGGCTTGCCGGGGAAACGGCTGCTCGCGAAGCGCGCCGGAATCGCGATCACCACAAAATCCTTCGCCATAAGAAAATCTTCTCCTCAAGAGTTGCGTAAATTCGAACCGTTCAATGCCGAGCGGAGTTCGTCCAGATGGATCGGAACCGTCCCGACTTTGGCCACCACCACCCCGGCTGCCCGGTTGGCCAGTTCCGCCGCCTCCTCCGGAGTCGCTCCGGAAACCAGCGCCAGTGCGAAGGTGGCCGTCACCGTGTCCCCCGCGCCGGATACGTCGAAAACCTCCCGGGCCCGCGTCGGAATCACCTGGGGCGGCCGATTCGCCTGAAATAGCGCCATCCCCTGCGAGGCAAGAGAAATGAGCAGATATTCCGGAGCCCATTCCTCAAGAAGTTTCGCCGCAACCTCCGCCAGCACCGGATCCGTCAACGGGGGCAGGTCCGGATTGCGGTCGGCGACGCCGGCGAGCGCAAAAGCTTCAGAGCGGTTCGGCTTCATCACCGTCAAATTGCGCACCGGGCGCATGCTGCCGGGTTTCGGGTCGAGCGCCGTGACAATGCCTGCCGCGCGGGCGGCGGCCACGATCTCCTCAAGCATCCATTCGGCAAGAACGCCTTTGTTGTAGTCTTCGAAGATCACCGCATCAAGTTCTCCTGCGCGAATGCGTCCGACGATGCCGTCGACCAGCTTCCGGCGCAGCGCATCGTCCACCGGGAACAAATCTTCGTAATCTTCGCGGAAAAGTTGCTGGGATCCGGCGATCACCCGGCGTTTTTCCGTGGTGCGCCGTGCCGGATCCCGGCCGACTCCCGCAACATCAATTCGACAGGCGTTCAGTTCCCGGTATACCTCCTCGGCCGTCGCGTCATCGCCGACAACGCCGTAGGCGTAGGAACTTGCGCCGAGTGTCGCGATGTTGCGCATGACGTTGGCGGCTCCCCCGAGGCAGCTCGTGCGTTTCTGAATGTTGACGATCGGAACCGGCGCTTCCGGCGAAATCCGATTGACCCGACCCCATAGATAGACGTCAAGCATCATGTCGCCGAGCACGGCAACCCGTCGGGTCGGAAACGAATTCAGTATGGATTCGAAAAGTTTCTGCGTCATCATTGCTGCGGCTGCTCCGGTACCAGGGCGTTCAAGTAGAAGGTCGGATCAAGTTTGTATTCTTCGCAGACCGCGCCCTGACTGTCGATCTTCCGTGCAAGCGTGTCCAGTTCCCGGATTGAAGCGGTGACCTCGGCGATCTCGTCGCCGGTCATTTTTCCGCTGTTTTCCCGCAGGTAAACGCTCAGCAGATTGAAGTTCCAGCTGATCAGCCGCAACTCCATGACTGCTTTCTCCTCGTTGTTTTTCGTATGTTCCAGAAAATAGCGGGCCCCGTCGAAACTCTCCAGCATCCGCAGCCGGCGCACCTGAAGCGCCATGGCGTTCTCGCGTTCGAGATAAGCCGGAATGCTCACCGCCAGCGCGATCTCCGCCAGTACGATCAGACAGAAGATCACCACGGCCGAAAACGCCACGTAATCGCGTTTGAATTTCGCCGACCACAGGATTGGCTTTGACACGATCGAATCCTTTCAGTAATTTGAAAAACATCTTCCCGGACAATATACATCCGCGGAGTGCTTTTTTCAATCCCGCCGGCTGAATACTCCTGCGCGATAAAGATAATACAGCAACGTCAGCAGCGCGGTGACCGCACTGGCAACGTAGGTCATGAATGCGGCGTTGAGCACTTTGCCCGCACTGGCAGCCTCGGACTCGGTGACGATTCCCGCGTGAACCATCAATCGTTTCGCCCGGGCGCTGGCATCGTATTCCACCGGAAGCGTGACCAGCGCAAAGAGCACTGTCGCCCCGAAGAAGATGATCCCCAGGTAGAACAGCCCCGCCGACTGCAGGAAGAAGCCCAGCAGAATGAAGATGTACGCCGCCGGACTGGCCAGGTTGACCGCCGGAACCAGCGCGCTGCGCATCTCCAGCGCCGAATATCCGGTCGCATGCTGAATCGCGTGTCCCGCCTCGTGGCAGGCCACGCCGATCGCCGCAAGCGAATTCGAACTGTAGACGCTCTCCGACAAACGCAACGTCTTCGCCGTCGGATCATAATGGTCGCTCAGAAATCCATTGGTCGGTTCGATGCGCACATCGTAGATGCCCGCGTCGGCCAGCAGGCGCGCCGCCGCCTGCGCTCCGGTGAGACCGGAGCGCGCCGCCACCTGCGAAAACTCCTCGAAGGTGCTCTTCGTGGTGAAGGAGGCCCAGAGCGCCAGCAAAAATCCCGGCAGGATGAACATCAGATAAACCGGATCAAAAAACATCAGGCAATTCTCCTTTCAGCGTAAAACCGTCTCCGTTTCAGCGATGCGCCGCGAATTTGCAACTGTTGATCAGAAACGTTGCCGCAAGCTCCGGCCATATTTTGGCATCCGGATATTCTTCCGCCAGGCCGATTCCATGCGGCCCGTGCGGGAAGACGTGCAGTTCGGCGGTAACCTTGTGCTGCCACAACGCCGTGGCGAAGGCGATCGAATTTTGAATGTTGACCACCGGGTCGTCGGCGGTGTGCCAGAGGAAGGTCGGCGGTGTATTGGCCGACACCTGGTTTTCCAGGTTGAACTCCTCGGCGGAGGGCAGACTGAACTTCGTGCCGAGCAAATTTTCACCGCTTCCGGCATGTCCGAAGGGGCTGGTGAGATTGATTACCGCGTAGCAGGGAATCAATGCATCCGGGCGAACCGGATAATTGTCCGCGGCATCGCCGGCGTCGACATTTACGGTTTCGTAAAGCGTTCCAGCAGAGGCGGTCAGATGACCGCCGGCGGAGAAGCCCAGAATGGCGATCTGGTCGCCGTTGACCTTCCACTCCGCCGCGCGGCTCCGGATGATGCGGATCGCCCGGAGCGCGTCCCGCAGCGGCGCCGGATGCCGGTAGGGGGCGACCCGGTAATAGACGACGAAGGCGTGAAAACCGAGTTCGTTGAATTTCTTCGCGATCGGCGTCGCCTCGTGCGGCGCGCGCCAGCAGTAACCACCGCCGGGACAGACCAGCACCGCTCCGCGCGGCGCGGCGTCGTCTTCGATGAGATGCGTTTCCAGATACGGCGCGAAATCGTCCGCGGGATTGCCGGTTCCGGCGCTTTCCATCGTCGGCCAGAGTTGAATGATTTCCATGATTGGATTCTCCTTTTTCATTTTAATTTATCTGGAATAATTCAGTTGATTGATTCCGGCGTGGAGTTCGATCCGTTCGCCGGAGGGGGTGACGAATGTTCCCGGAACGCCGGGCGGCAGTTCTACGACCGCCCGCTCCACCGTCCAGTCGACCGCGATCGAACCGCCGGCTGGATGCGGCACGCTCCCGTAAACATGGTGGAGTCCGATGTCCTGCGGGGCGATTTCGACCGCGCGGAAGCCGGCCTGAACTGGCTGGATGCCGAGGAGCAGGGCGTAACAGTAATAGAGCGGATGCGCGCTCCAGGCGTGACAGTCCGATCGGCTCGGCTCCGGCGCTTCCAGCATCGTCTGCAGCCCGAGCTTTTCCATGTTGAAGAAAAGTTCCAGACGTTGGCGGAAAAGATCCGGCCGCCGGATCCTCCGGTAGAATTCGAAGAGATAAAACGAAAAATAGACCGTTGCCTTGACCGGCAGTTCCGTGGAAAGGAACTTTTCTTCGCACGTTTTCGCAATCTCATCCGGCAGCAGTCCGGAGAGCAGCGCGAGAATCTGAGGATGTTCCGAACACGGCGTCGCGCCCTCCGTATCCGCGAAGAGCCCGCCTGCCGGATCGAAGAAGTGACGAACGATCCGCTCGGCGAATGCCCGCCCCCGGCGGCGGTAATAATCGGCAAGTTCAGCATCTCCTGCCAGTTCGAGCAGTTCCACGAGCTGGCCGAATCCGTAGAGAATCAGCGTGTTGACGATTCCGGAAACTCCGAATTCCCCGCCGGGCGGCGTTCCGAATTTCCATCCGGTCCAGTCGACGAAGTTCCAGCTGATGTCGAACTGAACCAATCCGTCGCCGTTGAAAAATTTTTCGAACGCCTCCATCGCGTGGCGGGCGGAGGGCAGTTTCTCCGCGACGACGCCGTCGCATCCGCGCCACAATGCGAAGTCGCGCAGCATGCCGATCCAGTATGGCGTGAAGGTCGGGATGAGCTGTGTGACGCGCGACGGATAACGCGACGGGCAGAAGCCGATCGGAAGCCGGCCCGCGTCGAAGAAGCGCAGCGCTTTTTCGACCAGCCGGGTGTCGCGTCCGGACGCCAGAGTCAGTAGCGCCTGGATGCGGGTGTCGCCCAGGTACATGAGCTGTTCGTAAAACGGACAATCCATGAACGTATCCTGCGAACACATCTCAAGCGTCCGGCGGCAACTGGCCGTCAGCCAGTCGAAATGCGAATCGCCGGAGTGAAACTCCGCAGTGAATTCCACCGGATAACGCCGTTCGAACAACCGGAACTCCTCCAATGTCAAAGGTTCGTCCGCGGTTTCGATTTCCAGCGCCAGATAACGGCCCGCGCGGTAGTGAACCGTATAGAACTCCATTCCGTTTCTCCTGTCCGGAAGAAATGTGTCGTAAATGCCGTGGAAAAATCGGTTTTCCCATTCGTTCCGATCGCCTTTTTCACGGCAGTTTGGATCGTCGTCGAAAAAGAGCGCTTCGCTCCAGCCGAGGTGGATTGCGGCGTTTTTCCCGCCCGAGGTGCGCAACTCCGGCAAGGCGCAGTGATAATTGTCGAGCTTGAGCAGCAATTTGATTTTCCGGTGTGCCGGAATCGTGTGCGGGCGGCGGAATTGAAACGCTTCGCTCCAGGCGTCGCGTTCATTCCGGTCGTTCGCGTCGGCGCGGAACGCACGGGTTCCGTCGTCTGCTCCTGCGAAAAGCACTTCCGGCGCGGGCAGGGGGCGGCGTTGGAATTCCGGCAGCGTCGCCGGATGCAGCCGGGGAGTCGGTGCGTATTCGTTGCGGAGAATGCCATCGGAACCGGGTTCGTGTTCGTCGACCGGCTGCCAGTTGTCGCCGTCGCCTTTCTCGACTCCTTCCGGGACGCCTGCGGCATCGAAGCGCAATCCCTGTCCGACGCTGCCGGTGCCGTAAAGCAGTTCTTCAAACCGGTGTCCCGGCAACGGCATCGCCTGCCAGTTCGCCGCATTGGAATGGAGCTTTTCCGCCCCGTCGCCTTCGGCCGCCAGCAGCCAGCCGTGACGGAAACTCATCCGCGACAACGGCCCGCTCTGACCGAAACTCGTGACGATTGCCGTGAGCGTATGTGTCCCCGGGGGGAATTCGCATTCGAACGTATCGAAGAACGTATGATTCAAATCTCCCTGTTCCGGGCCGGTTCCGACAAGTTCGCCGTCGCAATAGAGCCGGTAAACGGCATCGCCGCAGACGTGCAGGCGGTATTTTTCACTTTGTCGGCAGGAGAAACGGCAGCGGTAAGCCGTCGAACGGGCGATGCGTTCATCTCCGTCGAGGGCGATCCAGCGCGCCGGCCAGAGGCCGCGGTCGGGCCAGGCGAGTTTCCGCTGCCCCTCCCGGAACGGGTAATCGGAAATGAGAGTTTTTTCAAATTTCATCGTTGCTGCACCGTTTTTCGTTGATCCATCGTGCGATGCGGGGTTATTCCGCAAGAACCTTTTCCAGTTTCTTCTGCAGTTCGGGCAAATTCCGCTGCATGCGTTCATTGGCGATCTTCAATCCTGCGGCGCTGAGTTCCGCACCGCGTTCGGCAAGTTTCTGCCCGGCGGGAGTCCGGTAGAACGCGGTGATCGCCTGAATCTCCTCCAGCGTGAAGTATTTCAGATAGGTTGCGACGATCTCCTCCCTGAGCGAATCGTAATTGAAACATTCGCGGTAGAAATCGAGCAGCACCTGGCGACCCGGTTCGAGTTCGGGGGTCTCCTTCAACTGCTGTTCGACCAGACCGTTCACGGTCGATTCCAGCGTCTGCGGCGTCCGGCACACTTCGAGCAGTTCAAGGACGGCTTCCCGGCGGGGATCAGGAGTTCCGGCGTCGGTTCCGGTCGCCGCCGCGGCCGGAAAACGGGCGGCAGCCAGCAGCAGAACGGCGATGAACAGCAATCGTTTCACGGGGCAATCCTCCGGGGGTTCATGGTGATTATACACTCGTTTTTATAATATAACGGTGCTTGTGCTCCTTGCAAGGAGAAATAACGGAAATCCGATTGATTTTCGGGGTTGCGCAACGAGCTCTGCGGAATTATATTAATGATCTAATCAAGTTGGGAATTTTATTGCAATCATGTTCAGCGAAATTTTTCTTCATGTCGACGCTCTGCAGTTCCTTGTCCTTGCCGTGAGCGCCGTCCTGATCGGAATCAACAAAACCGCCCTGCCGGGAATCGGCGTCCTGCCGGTGGTGCTGTTGACGATGATGTTTCCGACAAGGCTCTCCACCGGATTGCAGCTTCTGATGCTGGCGATGACCGATCTGGTTGCGGTCGCCTGGTATCGACGGCATGCGGATTGGAAAATTGTCCTGCGGCTGCTGCCGTGGGCGTATGTCGGACTCGGAGTCGGGTCGTTGACGCTCCGGTATCTCTCCGACGACGCGCTGCGGCCGATGATCGGCGGAATCGTGCTCTTTCTGGTCGTGCTCAACTTTATTCGTTCAAGATTGCCGCAGGAGAAAATTCCTTCCGGAATGGTGATCGCGGCATTCTGCGGCGTTCTGCTCGGGTTCACCACGCAGGTGGCCAATGCCGCCGGGCCGGTGGCGGCGATCTATTTTCTGGCCATGCGCCTGCCCAAGGAGAAATACATGGGGTGCAGCGCGTGGTTCTTTCTCATCATCAACTGGACGAAGCTGCCGATCTTCATCGCGGAAGGGAGAATCACGCTGGAATCGCTCTGGATCGATTTATGCATGATTCCTTTTCTGCTGCTCGGGGCGGCGGCGGGTATTCTGCTGCTGCCGCGCATGCCGCAGAAACTTTTCGAAGCGGTCATTCAAATTCTGATCGTCGTCACCGCAGTCAAACTCTGCATCCCGGACGAATGGTTCACCGTGCTTTATTGAAAAATTGAAAACGGCTCGAAATCGATTCACGCATGCAGCTGCGGTTGTCAACGGCGGAAGAAACGTTTCTCCAACTCCTTCCGGCTGATGGTGACCATCGTCGGCCGCCCGTGGGGGCAGAGCGTCCCCTGACGGCACATGCGCAGTTGACGGAGAAGTTCAACCGCGGATTCCTTCGGCAGCGCATCATGCGCCTTGACGGCGGCACGGCAGGCGGCGCGGGCGATGAGTGCCGGATCCGGCGGAATCCGGCGTTCGTCGTTGTCGAGAAGTTCCTGAAGCATGTCGGGAATCATCTCGCCGAGCGGCCGTTTCGACGGAAGAATCTGGGGCAGGGCGTTCAACATCACCGTCCGGTTTCCGACCGGTTCGAAATCGAACCCGAGCTTTTCGAAAATCGCCCGGTTGCGCAGCAGCTGCGTCATCATCGGCAGCGGCAGTTCGAGCGTTACCGGCAGCAGCAGCGCCTGGGAGTCGCCGCCGCGCCGGTAACTGGAGAGCAACTGTTCAAAGAGAATGCGTTCATGTGCCGCATGCTGGTCGATCACGATCAGATTACCGCCGCCGGAGGCGAGAATATAACTGTCTTCAAAGATTCCGAGTATCTCCTCCGGCCAGATTGTGCCGGGCGCGGATGCCGAGTCGTCGGGGGCGGGCTCTGCCTGATTGTCGACGGCGTCGTTCCGCGGGGACATTGCGTCAGCGTTGACCGGAGCTCTTCGTGCCGTTTCCGGAGATGCGGCCATTCCCGCGTTCGCGTCGTCGGCCCGGTCGGTGAGGTGCAGTTCCGGTACGGTTGGTGTCGAGGCGCTGCCGGCCTCCGGCGACTCTTCCCGCAGCGGTTCCTGTTCCGGAGCGGAAGATTGCGGGGCGGGGGAATCGCTTCGGAGGAGTTCCATTTGTTCTGCGCCGGAGGGGTGATATTGCACTGCCGCGCCGTCGAGCACCAGGTGCAGCGGGACGGTGCCGTCCGGCATGTGGGCAAAGACGCTCGACCGGGTTTGCGGTTCCTCCGTCATCCGGGAGTCCCGGTTGCGCTGCTTGAGCGCAGCTCCAATCGCGTTGCCCACCGCGCGGATCACGGCGTATTCGTGTTTGAAACGAACTTCCCGTTTTGCGGGGTGCACGTTGACGTCGACATCTTCGGGCGCCATTTCCAGAAAGAGCACCACCGGCGAGAAGCGGCCGTGTTCGGTCAACGTGGCGTATCCCTCGCGGATGCCGCGGTAGAAGGCGGCGGCCTCGACCGCGCGTTTGTTGACGAATGTTCGCTGTTCGCGGCGCGAATTCCGGGTGAATCCGGGCGCGGCGATGAAACCGGTGAGCGTCATGCCGCCTTCCTGATGGTTCACCGGGTAAAGATTGTCGGCGAATGCCCGGCCGAAGAACTCCCGCAGCCGCGCTTCGCAGGAATCCGATGCCGGTGAAGTGAAGATCCGCCGGCCGTCCATCGTGAGCTCGAATGCGATCTCCGGATGCGGCAATGCCAGCGCCAGAATTGTCTCTTCGATGTGATGATTTTCCGTAGAGGCCGATTTCAGGAATTTTTTTCGCGCCGGCGTATTGAAAAAGAGGTCGCGCACCTGAACCGTGCTGCCCGCGGGACCTCCGGCGGGCGAGGTTCCCTTTAATTGACCGCCTTCGACCTCGAGACGGGTTCCTTCAAGTGTCTCCCTCGTCCGGGTCACGAGCGAAAAACGGCTCACCGACGCAATGGAGGGAAGCGCTTCGCCGCGAAACCCCAGCGTGACGATCCGATCCATTTCCTCGGGAGAGGTAAGCTTGCTTGTCCCGTGCGGTTCGATGCACAGCAGAGCGTCTTCGGCGTCCATGCCGGAACCGTCGTCGGAGACGGAGATCAACCGGGAACCGGCGCGTTCGATTTCAATGCGGATGTGTGCGGCTCCGGCGTCGATGGCGTTCTCCACGAGCTCCTTGACGACGGAGGCGGGGCGTTCGATTACTTCGCCTGCGGCGATCCGGTTGCTCAACTCCGGACTCATGACTTTAATCTTGCTCATGGCGGGACTCCGGTTCAGGTTCATTCACCGCCGGGGGAGGCGGTTCGTTGACGCGGATCGCATCCATCGGCTCCAGTTGGAGCTGCGCATTCGAACGGATTTTTTCCGCGCTGAAACGATATTGCGAGGCTTTCTTCACGTCCCCGAGAACAAGGTACGCCTGCATTAAGTTCTCATCGATGAACGGCGTTCCCGGCGCGATTTCCCGGGCGTGAAGCAGTTCCTTGATCCCTGCCTCAATCCACTGCATGCGGATCAGGCATTGGCCGAGATTGTTGCGGGAGATCGCATCCTGCGGGTCGCGGGCGATCAGCAGCCGGAAAATATCCGCGGCTTCGGCGTATTCTCCGAGTTCATATTTTGCGCGGCCATGAAGCCGGAGCGCCATGACGCTCTCCGGATACAGCCGCAACTGCCGGGCGAGAATTCGCTCGGCCTCCTGGTAGTGTCCGGTTGCGATCAGCGTTTTCGCCTGACTGAACAACTGCCATGCGCTGCGGGCGCGCGACACCCGGAGCGGGTCGACGTTATCGGTTTCCGGTCCGTCGTAGGTGATGATGACGATTCCGGTCGCCGCCACGATTGCGACCAGCACGCAGATCATGATGACGAGCGGTCGCTTCAAGACATCTCCTCCGGTTTCAGCGGGGCGTGACAGAATACCAGATGCGAGTTGCCCTCATTCGACTCGAGGGGGCGTTCGGTGCGGCAGCGGCGGCGGAGCGCCTCCGGTAATGTTTCCGCCCGGGCGCAACGGCCGAAGAACCTGCATCCGGCGGGAAATTCTTCCGGGGACGGCACATGGCCGGGAATCGTCGCAAGTTCCCCGCCGTCGCCGCCGAGGTGTGGGACCGCGGCGAGCAGCGCCCGCGTATAGGGGTGGCGCGGCGAATCAAGGACATCGCGCACGCGGCCGTATTCGGCGAGATTTCCGGCGTACATGACCGCGACACGGTCGGCCAGCTGCGCGACGATGCCGAGATTGTGAGTGACGAGAATGACCGCCATGTCGCGTTCGCGGCGGAGCGAATCGAGCAGTTCGAGGATCTGCGCCTGAATCGTCACGTCGAGCGCGGTGGTCGGTTCGTCGGCGATCAGGAGTTCGGGGTTTCCGGCGATGGCCATGGCGATCATGATCCGCTGCTGCATGCCGCCGGAAAGTTCATGCGGATAGGCGGCGATGCGCGTCTCCGGCGCCGGAATTCCGACCTGACGGAGAAGTTCGACCACCTCGGCGTGCCGGTCGGTGACTTCCGGGCGGTGCAGTGCGAGCACTTCGGCGATCTGGTCGCCGATCCGGAACACCGGATTGAGAGAAACCGAAGGTTCCTGGAAAATGTAACCGATTCTGCCGCCGCGCATTTTCCGCAGCTGACGCGGCGACATCGCGGACAGTTCGAACGAACCGCTTTTTCCGTCGAAACGGATCGAATCGGCTCTGACGCGGGCGGGCGGCGTCGGCAGCAGTCCGGTCAGCGCCAGACAGCTGATGCTTTTTCCGCAGCCGGATTCGCCGACCAGCGCGAGAATTTCGCCGCGGTCGACACTGAAAGACACGCCGGAAACGACCGGAACGAGTTTTCTGCCGCCGGATTGAAAGCCGATTTCGAGGTTTTTTACGTTCAGGAGCGCCATGTTTTCCGTTATTGATTCTTATTTTATCTCCGCCTTTGCGGAATATATCACCATTCGGCTGAATATTCCACAATATTTTCCTGCAATGATGGTAGAAAAAACAAAATCTGTGGGTTATATTAACCTTGGAAATGGAATGAAAACCGGGCCTACAGGCCTTTCAGCTTGACGAGGACGCATGGAAAGAACCTTTATTACCGGACGGGGCATTTATTCGCCGATCGGCGGTACATTGGCGGCAAACGAAGCGGCGCTTCGGGCCGGGAAGAGCGGAATCATCCGCGTGCCGGAATTTGTCGAGCATCAGCTCTCCAGCGAGGTCGGCGGCTGGGTGAACGAATTGCCCGAAACTCCGTTGATCGACCGCAAGAAACTGCGTTTCTGTCCGCCGGTCGGCGTGATGTCGGTGGTCGCCGCGACCGAAGCATTTACGGAAGCCGGACTGCCGATCGACGGTTTAAGCAAATACCGCATTGCGATCATCGGCGGCGTCGCCGGCGGCAATTACCGCGAAGTCTTCGACGAGGCTGACGGATATTTGCGCACGGATTACCGTCTGCGCAATGTTTCGCCCTATTCGGTTCCACGGGTGATGCCGTCGTCGGCGATTTCCAATTTGTCGTTGATTTTCGGAATCACCGGTGAATCCTATGACATTTCCGCCGCGTGTGCGAGCAGTGCGATTGCGATTCTCGTCGGCACCCGGCTGATCCGTTCCGGTCAATACGATCTGGTGCTCGCCGGCGGCGCCGAGCAGCTCGACTGGGTGCAGGCGCTCGGTTTCTGCGCCTGCCGTGCGCTGTCGCGCAAATACAATCAGACGCCGCATCTGGCGAGCCGTCCCTTCGACCGCGACCGTGACGGATTCGTGCTCGCGGGAGGCGCCGCCTATGTCGTACTCGAATCCGAACGCAGCGTCAAGGCGCGCGGTGTGCGTCCGATCAGCGAAGTGAGCGGCATCGCCGCCAACAGCAATGCGATCGATATGGTCGTTCCCGATGCCGCCGCCTCGGCGGCGGTGATGCGTGACGCGATTGCCGATGCCGGAATCGCCGCTTCCGAAATCGGTTACGTCAACACCCACGGTACCGGAACGCCGGTCGGCGACCCGGTGGAACTGGCCGCAATCCGCCAGGTGATCGGAAGCGGCGCGGCGATCAACAGTACGAAGTCGCAGACCGGACACATGGTCGGCGCCACCGGCGCGGCGGAGGTGATCTTCACGTCGCTGATGCTGGAGAAGAACTTCATCTCCCCCACGCTCAATCTGGACAATCCCGATCCGGAATTCGAATGGGCGGATCTGGTGCGCGAGTGTCGCACCGGAACCGGGGTTCGCCACGCTCTCTCCAACAGTTTCGCGTTCGGCGGATCGAATGCCGCGATCGTGATTTCGGATTGTTCCAAGTGAACACCGCGGGGGGAAAACCGGTACGGCCGCGGCTGCCTTCGTGGCTTAAAGTGCGGGTCGGACTCGGCGGACGCGAGGAAGTCGCCGGAATTTTGAAGGATCTCCGGCTCAATACCGTCTGCGCGGGCGCGCTCTGCCCGAACATCGGTGAATGTTTCTGCCGCGGGACCGCCACCTTTCTGATTATGGGGCGCAACTGCACGCGGAACTGCAAATTCTGTGCGATCGGTCACGATCCGCACCCGCCCGCGCCCGAACCGGACGAACCGCAGCGTCTGGCCGAAGCGGCGGCGCGGCTCAAATTGAGATACGTCGTGGTCACCAGCGTGACGCGCGACGATCTGCCCGACGGCGGCGCCGGCTGTTTCGCCGCCGTGATCGAAGAACTTCACCGCCGCCTGCCGGAAACCGAAGTGGAAGTTCTGACGCCGGATTTCAACTGCGACCGCGCCGCGATCGAACGGGTTCTGGCGGCGAAGCCTGCCGTATTCAATCACAACATCGAAACGGTCGAACGCCTCTCCGGCGAGATTCGGACGCGGGCGACCTACCGCAAAACCCTTGAAGTGCTTCGAATCGCCGCCGAAAGCGGTCACGGCATTCCGGTCAAATCCGGCCTGATGCTCGGTCTGGGCGAAAGCGACGACGAGGTCAGACAAACGTTGCAGGATCTGCGCACCGTCGGCGTGTCGATCGTCACCATCGGTCAATATCTGCCGCCGTCGGCGGCGCACTGGCCGCTCGACCGGTACGTGACGCCGGAGGAGTTCGACCGATTCGGCGAATTCGCCCGGCAGCTTGGATTCAGCGCGGTGGCGAGTTCCCCGCTGGTTCGAAGCAGTTATCACGCAGGCGAACTGCTGCATGGCCCGACACCTGACGGGAACGGCCGCTGACGGGAAAGGCGCACAACACACGGCGCATGACGTGCAATTCAAGATGTCGCGGTCAATATCCGAAACCGTTTCCGGTCAGCGTATCGAGCGCGATTGTTCCATGGCGCCGTTCGTAGAGTCCGGGATGACGTTTCTCATATTCCAGCGACGTCGCGGGATAGAATTGCGGCGCATTGCACTCCACTCCGTGAATTGTGCCGATGTACGCCGCCAGCAGCACATGGGGGATGGTTGCCAGCATCGGATTGGTCAGATCCTGAACCATCAGCGCCATGCCGTGTTCGCGTGCCCAGCAGGCGGAGAGGAGCGCCCCGGTCATGGTTTTGCAGGTCTTGAGTGCGACGCCGTTCCAGCCGAGTTGACATCCTGATTTGACCGCGTGCCAGTCGTGGGCGCTTTCGTCCATGAAGAGCGGTTTGCGTGCGGCGCAGGAGTGGACGTCGATCCGGTTGTCTTCCAGTTCGCAGGGGAACGGCTGCTCCACGTAGAGGATTCGGTTGAAGAGCTCCGGCTCATGGTTCTTCAGTCGGTCGAGGATGGTGTTGACCACCGCCGGATCGCGCACCCGGCGGCAGTTGAAATCCGGCGAGAGCGCGTCGCAACCGTATTCCCGGGCGATGCGTCCCACGGCGACCAGACGTTGGAAATCCCATTCCGGGGCGCTGCCGGTAAGTTTGATCTTCAATGAGGTCAACCCGTCGCGCTCGATCCATTTCTCCAGAGAAACCGGATACCCGTCGTCGGGTTCCGAGCCGTCGCGTTCGGATTCCCGCAGAAGGTCGCGGCCGCCGACCAGATGCCAGACCGGCAGACGATCCGGCACGTGTTCGACGAAATAATCCTGCGGATATTTGTTGCGAAAGGCCGGCTCGTGAAAAAAATATTCCAGATCGTGTTCCATGAAGGCGGCGTTGTAACTGTGGAACGTCGGCACTTTGCGGGATTTCCCGAATGCGTCATGCAGCGCGAGATCGAATGCGGAAGCGCAGATCAGCGCAGCCAGATACGGCATTTTCAGATGGTGTTCCTGACTGAACCGGGAAAGCACCTCTTTCAGGCGGTGCGTCAGGAAGAAATATCCCGCACTGATCGGATCCGAATCCGGCACACGGTATTCCATCGCCAGCTGCCGGCAGAACTCCATCATCGTTCGTTCCCGGAGGGCGAAGGAGAAATGTTCCGACGGCCAGGCCCAGGCGGCGGAGAGCGGCGTTTCCCCGTATCCGGTTGTTCCGTAGAGACTCCATTCCACGTGGGCGATCCGGAGCGAATCGATCGTCTCGGCTCCGAACTTCAACGGGAGACGCATCTTCACTGCAATGAACCGCAACTTGATCGCGCCGTCTCCGGAGATGAAGTCAACCGTCCCGGCCGCCGCATAGGCATCTTCGGTGTTGTTTCGCATCGGCGTCGCCATCATCAGGAGCGCTCCGCCGCCAGTCGGGCGCGGAGATATTCCCGCGCGAACCGGGTGCCGTCGTAACCGGGATCGTCATGGCGGAGGTCGGTCAGATAAACTTTCCGACCGTTCCTGCTCCACGAAACGCGGGCGGCCATCGCGGCGAGTTCCGGTTCGATCAGTTCGGCCGGCGGAATCGGCGGCGTATCGGTTTTCCCGGTGAAATAGGGCATCATGTTGCGCAGCATCGGCGTGTAGACCGCTTCGTCCGACGCGAGGAACCGGATCTGTTTATCGGTGACCGCCGTCACGGTGAAGGAGAGCCAGCAACTTTTGCCGGTGGAGAGAAATCCGATGCGTCCATCCTTCCATTCGATCATGATCTGCCGCTGATTGCTCTCTCCGAGGTAGCGGACGGAGGAAATTCCCGGCCCCATGATGCACGAGAGAATCGCATAGCCGTGAATGCCGTAGTTGAATTCATCCACGCCGACGGCGCTGAACGCCGTGTGAACCCGTCCCCGCTCCTCCTCAGGGAGCGCGAGGAAATCCATCGCCGGCTTGAAGAACCGCAGCGCTGAACCGCCCATGACCCGGTATCCGCGGGCAACCCAGTCGAGATAACGATTTGCGTCGGCCAGGTTGCCGGCGATCGGTTTGTCGATGTAGACCGTCTTGCCGGCTTCGACGAAGGGGGCGGCCTGCTTCATGTGACGATCCCAGTTGGTCGTATGGACGATGACGCCGTCGACCAGCGGAAGCATGTCGGGAAGATTGTCCACCGCGTGCGGGATGTTGAAGCGCCTGCAGAATTCCCCGGCAAAATGCGGCGGCCGGGTTTCGCCGGAATCCCACGCCGCGACGATTTCCGCATCGCAGACGCCTTCGCCCGTCAGTTCACGGATGAGCGGAACCCATGATTCCGGATGAGAAGTGCAGAGACCGACAAGACCGATTCGAAAACTCATGATTCATCTCCTTGATTTATTCTTTTTCCGGAATGGAACCATCAATGTTTCATCGTCAGGATCACCCCCAGCGTCCGGTCGGGATGATCGATCAGCAAATTTCCGGCTTCGCGGATGTTTTCCAGTTCGATCCGGTGGGTGGTCAGCGGATCGACGAGCAACCGCTTCTCACCGATCAATGTGATGAGTTCGCGGGCGTTGCGCTGCGTGGTGAACTGAACGAACGCCGCCGGATAATCCCGGCCGTATTCCCAGTCGTGATCGTGATATCCCGCGCCGGTCCGGGAGGAGACGCGGATGTTTAAATTGCCCGACGCCGCTCCGCCGTCCACCGGGACGCGGCAGCCGCCGACGAGGGTGATGTTGCCCATCGCGTGACCGTCGGCGGAAATCTTCATGCATTTTTTGATGTTTTCGAAGGCGCGTTCGCCGTCGCCGCCGAAGGCGAAGAGTGCGAAATCGAGCCCGTACGGCGCCGCGAATCGTTTCGTCGCTTCGACCGGATCGGCATTGATGAAATCCGTCCGGTCGGCGATGCCGCAGCGGGCGGCGATCTCCGCCCGGCCCGCCTGCGATTCCCAGCCGATGACGCGGGCGCCGTTCAGACGGTAGAGCTGGGCTGCCAGATTGCCGACGATGCCCAGTCCGAGCACCGCGCCGTATTCGCCGAATTGAACCTGCGTCCGGCGAACCGCCTGCAGAGCGGTCGCCGCCAGCGAGAGATAACTTGCTTCTTCAAACGTCACCTCATCCGGGATCGGCACGACCAGATTCACCGGTACGACGGCATAATTGGTGTGTTCGGCGGCGCCGGCGCCCATGCAGGCGACGCGCATGCCCGGTTTCAAACATTTGACATCGCCGCAGGTTTTCAGAATCACGCCGGCGTTGGAGTAACCGAATGTCATCGGCGGCATGCTCTTCTCCGCCGGACTTTTCCGGAACATCCGGGCAAGCCCCATTTCGCTGCCCGGACTGATCAGCGAGGCGTGGACTTCGACCAGAACTTGGCCGGGGGTGAGTTCGGGGAGCTCCCCGGTAACGGTTCCAAGCTGGCCGTCGAAAAAAATGGCGCCGGTTGTCTTCTGCATTTTGACGATCTCTCCTTGTGTTCAGCTCTCCAGTTTGTCGCTGTGCTGAAGAATATATCATGCCCGGCATCGGGATAAAATGTCAAAATGGCGGAAAAATTTATCATTTTGGCGAAACGAAGATTGTTTTTCGATTTTTCCGCATTATATTTCCGGCGATGCCAAAGGAGGAGGAATAATGCCTGAATGGAACGAATTTGCGGTGGAATTGCTCTATTTCAGCCACGGTTATGCGTCGCTGGCCCGCTTGCATCACCATCCGTATTGCCAGATTGAATATTGCATTTCCGGCGAATTAATCGCATCCGGAAATGGACGGGAATTTCATTTGCGCGGCGGGGAATTCTGGTTGATTCCGGCCGGGATGCCGCATCAGTTTCATCAGAAGAGCGTGAATTGCGGTGTGAATTTCATCTCGATCAAATTCCGTGCCGTTCACGTGCCGGAATCGCAGGTGAGTTGCGATCCGGTCGGCGTGTTTTATCTGGAGGAGATCAGAAAGCTGATCGACGGCGAAAGTGTTTTTGAGCCGCATTCCCGCGAATGCGCCGCCATCATGGAAAATGCGCTCTCCGGCCTCCTCCGGCGCATGAAGAACATTCCCGCCGAGAGCGGAATTTCGGAATTCGAACAGAACCTTCAGACCGCGATCCGCCGATTCGGCGCCGCGGGAAACGTCGACGTGCTCGCGGATTTCTTCGCGTTGACGCGGGCGCAGTTCAAATATCGTTTCCTTCTCGAAATCGGCCACGGAAACATCAAGCGCTACATCGACGAAATGCTTCTGCGGATGATTGAGCGGCAATTGTGTTATTCCGATCTGCCGCTCAACCGGATCAGCACCGAACTGAATTTCCCGTCGCTCTACGCATTCTCCCGTTATTTCAAACACCATCGCGGCGAAAGCCCTTCGGAATTCCGGCGGAAACATCCGCTGCCGGAATCATTTCCGGCGTGACGGGGCGGGAAATGATTCCGGCAGCATACCATTGGGGAACGACGATGATGATCTCTACTCGATCAGTTCAAAAAGCGCCAGCGACCGTGCCGGAATTTCAAGTTCGGAAACCGGCTGCGGGGTATCGTATCGTTTTTCCAGGATTTGAATCGGTTTCTCCTGCACGGTGTTGCGTGAAAGCATTTCGGGCGCGCTCAGAACGGCGGCGGAACGCAGACGCCGTTTCCCGCCGGGGACAAGTTCGATGCGCCGCCCGGTTTCAGGCAGGCGGTTGCAGAGGAGAAGATAAAGCGTTTCGGGGGTGCGGATTGCGGCGGCGGAAGTTTGCATGTCGTCGTTGACGAGGCAGAATTCCCCCTCCAGAGAGGTTTCGACCACATCCGCGCCCCACGGAATTTTCCCGAACAGGCGGAACAGTTCAAACATACCGGTCGTATAGAGTTTCCCGCTCTCGAAGTCGCGGTTCATGACCGCCCACTGCAACCCGTTGTGAACATGGTAGGCCGCCGCGCCGATCTCCGGGCGCGCCAGCATCCGGATCAGGAATTCCCCGGTGCTCAGACAGCCGGTGAGCGCATGAGAGTGGAAGCCGCGTTCGCCCATGTCCGGCGGCCATTTGGCGTGTTCGGAGAGGAAGATTTTCACCTCCGGGTGCGGCGATGCGGCGATGTCGTCGCGCAGCACGTTGAGAAACATCGACTCGACGCTCGCGGTCGAATACCCGTGGTAATAAACATGGAAGACAATGTAATCGAGATCCGCACCGATTTCCACGAGAAGCCTGCGGTGCCATTCGGGCCATTTCGCGCGCTGCCACGGGACCAATGGCGAGGTGACCGTATGGGCGGCGAAACGGGCGTCGGGAACGATTTTACGGACGGCGGCGATGATTTCGCGGCAGCGGGCGAGGTAAGTCTCCAGCGGCATGCCGTTTTTTTCGGAGAAATCCATTTCGTTTCCGAGCTCCCACACCGCGATTTTGACCGGTTCGGGCAGACCCGATTCCGCCCGCAGTGCGCCGAGCGGCGTGTCGGTCGAACCGCAGAGAAATTGCGCGATCCCCGCGGCGTCATCGGCATTTTCCGATTTCATGTTGAAGGTCCAGACGATCTCCGCGTCGGGATTGACCGCACGGACGGCCTTGATCCATTCGGCGGGGCCGGCGACCATCGCCCCGGCGGGCAGATGACGGCGGATTTTCTGAACGGTTCGTTCCGCCATCGGCCCGACCGCGCCGCGCCAGTGGTAGAGTTGTGAGATGGCTTCGCCGTTGCGGACGAAGGGCAGCGGAAAACTTTGCATCAACCGGATGTAATCCGGATTGATTTCGGGATATTCCGCGCCCTCCGGCAGCACGGCCAGCGGCAGATAATCGAGTTCTCCCCACGAATATCCGAGTCCGAAAAGCCGCGCGTCGTATTGCCGGACAATCCGGTTTTCCCGGATTTCGAGCCGGGCGGGGAGCGTGGCGGCCGCGCTGGTTTTCTGTTCCTGAAGTTCGGCGCCCTCGTATTCGCGTCCGGCTTCGGCGTGGCAGGTGACGGCTCCGAGGAGGGCAATGGCGGCAATGGCGGAAATGGCGGCAAGTGTGCGTATTTTCATTAATTGTTCTCCAGACGATTGAGTTCGGTGTTGTACGCCTGGGAGATCTCCCACCAGTAGGTGACGGTGCGCATGATCGGCCGGAATCGTACCGCCCCATCCTGATAAAGCGTGTTGACGCCGACAGGTTTCATGTGCAGCCGATTGTAGGGGCCGGCGGCGATCTGATCACTGGCCATCGGCAGATGCGGATCGTCCAGATGATAGGGACGGATGCCGTCGGCGGAACTGGTGTTCGCGCTGTACATGGTAATCATGTCGTAGGGGACGAAGGAGTAGGAGGAGTAGAGCCATTTCCCGTTGTTGTTGACTCCGGCGTAATTCATGTCATAAAAGACTCCGTAAGTCGGAACCGCATCGTAACTGCCGTAACTGCCGTAGAGTTTTCGCTGCATCGGACAGCGGAACACCTGGGCGGAGGAGACGTAATTTTGCTTGTAAAGCGCGTGTCCGGCTCCGAAAAAACGGCCGTAATAGTAAAACTTGGAGGAGTAGAGAATGCTCATTTGCTGATTGCCGACGGAACTGCCGGGCAGATTTTCTCCCCAGTAGATCGGAAAAAGTCCGTTGGCGTCGCCGGCGTAACTGATGAACCCGGTGCCGATCTGTTTGAGATTGCTTACGCAGTTGGCAGTCGCGGCGCGGTCGCGGGCGGCGTTCAGTGCCGGCAGCAGCATCGAGGCGAGAATCGCGATGATCGCAATAACAACCAGTAATTCAACAAGCGTAAAAAGGGCGGCCGACGACAATGCGTGCCTGAAACGGGAAAATTTTTGCGAACGTTTCATCAGAGGTTCTCCATTTGAACAATGTGGAATTCATTATGGGACAACGACAATTGAGCAACCGTTTCGCCGGGGATGGTTCGGCACGGCATGAGGATCTGATCCGCCGGAGCCGGGGGCAGGGGGTGTTGACGGATCAGGTTGCCCGCGGCGGACCCGAGTTCAGTCAGGTCGGGCAGAATCCGGTCGACCAGCCGTTCGGCGATCAGGAGCGGGGTGCCGCAGCATGCGATCACCGAAAGATCCCGTGGAATGCTCCGGTTGGCGGCCATGGCGCGTTTGAGAAATCCCAGCACCGGGAGGTCGCCGTAGATGAGAACGGCGGAGAAATCGACTCCGTAATCATTGAGTTCGTCCCAGATTTTTTCTCCTTCGGCAAGTTCGATTCCGGAATATTGCGCGATGAGTCTCGCGTCCGGGACGATGCCGTGGTCGGCGAGCGCCTTGAGATAACCGCGGCGCCGTTTTTCGCAGGAGGGGAAGTGCGGGCCGCGGCGATCCACCAGTGCGATGCTGCGATGGCCGTTTGCGATCAGTCGCGATACGGCATCGTAGCTTCCTGCGAAATAATTCGTATCGACATACGGGATGGATTCATCTTCCGGCTGTCCGACCGTGACGATGCGGATTCCGGCATGTCGGTAAAGATCGGTGATTTCACGCGAATAATTGAATCCGGCAAGCACGGCGCACTCTCCGGGGCGGATGTTGCGGAGAATGTCTTCGGTGTCCTTGACCGCATGTTGATTGAATTCCGCAAAATCCATGCAGATGCGCCATTGGAAAGGATCCAGCGCGGCATGAAGTCCCTGCAGCAGCCCGCTGATGAATGGATCTCCTTCGCCGGTACGCCAGGGATTTGCACAGATGAAATGAACGACGCCGAGCGCATTTCCATTTCGTTCCGGGCGCGGTTCCAGCACGAATGTTCCCTTGCCGCGGACCCGTTCGAGCAAACCGTCGCTCACCAGCGAGGAGAGCGCCTCCCGCACCGTATTTTTACAGATACCGAGTTCGCGGAAGATGACGTTCTCCGACAGGAACATCGTCCCCGGAGGATATTTGCCGCTTTGCAGTTCCGTAAGCAGATAATTCCGCACTTGATCCTTTTTGGACGGCGCATCCGTAATATTCATCGTTCAACGTCTCCCGATACCGGATATGGAATCTTAAAGGGAAAATTCCGGTTTTTCTGATGTTCTCTGGTTCTCCTATAACTATTATGGCTGATTTTTCAGAAAAAGTCAAGAGGGCAAGGAAAAAAAGTAATAAAAAAGGTTCCGGAACGATTCCGGAACCAGAGAAAAAGAAGTACTTATATGAGAAGTCAATTGCGTGTTGCGGCGGTGTCGCCGCCGTTGCCGTCCTCGGATTGAATGCGGATCATGACCGTATCGAAGGGGGCGAGTTCGAGCGGCAGTTGAATTGTGCCGGACGCGGAAGAGGAGACCGTGGATTTCTGCGGCGGAATTTCACCGGTTTTGGCCGCGTTGTCCGCATTTTCGCGGGAAATTTCCAGTTGATAAGTCCGGTTGGGCGCGAGATGGCGGATGACCATATCGGTATTGAGCGAGGTTGCCCCTCTGGTCGCATCATAACGAGCAATGAGAAGCGCGACTTCCTCTGGGGATCCGGCGGCGGTCACGGTGACGCCGGGGAGCTCATCGGTGCGGACGGTGAGGGCGCGCTCGGGCAGCGTATCGAAGAAGTGAAGAACCCGGAATGCGGTACGCGGGGTGCCATTCTGATCGAACAAGCTTGAATACGGATCCCGATAATGTTCAATTCGGAAGAACGCGGCGCCGTCGATGCGGTCGTTTTTCTGCATTTCATTGAGGGATGCGCCGATCCATGCCGCGACCTGTTCGGCGGGGAAACGGTTGACGGATTCGGCGGGAAGGTTCCATTCGGTGTAGTAGAGCGGCAATGTTTTTCCGAATTTTTTCCGGCAGATTTCGAGCAGCCGGTCGGAGAAGCGTGTGTAATTGGCAGGCTCGGTGGGATTGTCACCGGCCCAGTCTCCGTAATAATGAATGGTGAGGAAATCCGGTTCGGTGCGGGATTTTTTGACAAAGTCGAACCATGCTTCGTAATGTTCCGGGTACTGGGAGTTGTCGGCGAAGCCGCCCATCAGGGAGGAAGGATCGACTTTTTTCACTGCGCGGTACACTTCGTTCCAGAGTTCGAAGAAGGAACGGTGATTGTTGTTGTGCCAGTCGGTCCAGAAATAATTTCCGGAGGGTTCGTTCCAGAATTCCCAGAGCTTGACGTTGTATTTTTTCTCAAGATTGACGTGGCGGACGATCTCCGCGCAGAAATCCGCGTAGGCTTTGGGGTCGGTCGGCGGGGTGAAGGCGGGAACCGGCGCCTTCGGATTTGACGCGAGATGTTCCGGGGTGCCGAAGAAGTTGATGATGACTTCGCCGCCGCCCTTTTGAATGGTTTCGATCTCGCGGTCGAGCATCTCCCAGTTGAATTTTCCGGTGGCAGGATCGTAAAGTTTATGCGGCAGACTGCTGGTGATCATTTCGATTCGAACCAGTTTCGGTGAGAGCTTTTCCAATCCGGCGGCAAGTTCCGGTTTGAAATAACTTCCGGCATTGCCGCCCTGCGATACGCCGCCGAGCGCATGATTGATCTTTCCGGCGGAGCGGTTGGCGTCAATTTGAATCGATGCTGCCGGAAGCAGCGTGGCAAATGCCAGGGAAGAGAGCGCAAGAATTCCTTTGTGTTTCATCATTAGATCATTCCATCTTGAAAATATAGATAAATGTGAAGCAGAATCGAACCAGGCGCGATTACCGGCCGTAATCCCACGGGTTGCCGATTACAGTCAAGGTATCCAGTTGATCCTTGCTGGAAGAGTCGTTCATCGTCAGCGATTCTCCGTGACCGTCACCGAAGACGACGTTGCTGCGGTCGCCGTGCGCCTTGCGGTTCCAGTAATTCAGGATTGCCGAATAATACCCGGTGGCGTCGCCCGGGCAGCCCGGCGGCTGGAGCAGTCCGAGGTTGCCGGCGAAGCCGTCCGTGAACATCATTTTCTGATCGACGTCTTTGATTGAACCGGGTTTGCGGTTGGCGACGAAGCGGTTGTAAATGATGTTGCCGCGTTGCCGGCCGTTGTCGCCCGTGGTGTCGTCGAAATAACCGTTTCCGATTACCGCCGGGCAGCGCATCATCGGATTCCAGACCTTTTCCGAAGTGAAAAACATCACCCAGTACAAATTTCCCGGATCGCGCTGTCCGAAAATCGTCACACCGTAATCACCCGAATAGAGGTGCATTGTAATTCCCATCTGGCGCATGTTGTTCAGGCACGATGCCTGTTTGCCGCGTTCGCGCGCCTGGTTCAGCGCCGGCAGCAGCATCGAAGCCAGAATCGCAATGATCGCAATAACGACAAGCAATTCGATCAATGTGAAGAGCGATGTTTTTTTCATGTGAATTCTCCCGGGGGTTGGTTCGGCGTTTGGATTGCCTTGAAGAAACATATTGTTTGGTAAATGTATTTCTTTTATGTGATCTTTGTTTGTTTTAAGTATACCAAAATAAAATGGATTTGTCAAGTAAATGGCTGCGAAAATATCGTTTTTTTTTAGTAAAACCCTGAAATGGTAATGTTTTTTTATTTTTTTTAAAAAAGATAATCAAATGGCTTGCAAAAAATATACTTTATTGGTATAATATACATGACAAATGTAACACCCCCGGTCTTGTCGCCGGAAAACGGAGGACGTTATGGCGGAGCGATTGCTTTATTTGCAGATCGAAGAGCAGATTCGCGAGCGGATTCATTCCGGATATTATCCGGCGGGTTCCCAGCTGCCCACTGAAATGGAACTGGTCGAGGAGTTCGGCGCCAGCCGCCTGACGATCGGGAAGAGTCTGTCTCAACTGGTGGCGGAAGGACTGATCTCACGAACGCGCGGGCGCGGTTCTTTCGTGCGTCCGGTGGAACAGGGCGGGGGCTCGGATGCTGCTCCGGGGCTGATCCGTTACGTGAGCCCGGTCGCCGGAAGCGATGATGATATTTCGCGGCGGCACGGCATTCTTTCGGGAATTCACGACGCGGTTCGCTCAAATGGTTACAGCGTGGGAGTGGATTTTTTCTCCAGTGTCGGCGAAGAGGTGGGCATTCTGCGTGATTTCACGAAACCGCTCAACAGCGCCTATGTGGTCTGGCCGAGCAATGATTCGGAGGTGATGACCGAATTGCGGCAGCTGACCGCGGCGGGATTTCCGTTTGTGCTCGTGGACGCGTTCTTTCCCGAATTGAACAGCGACTGCGTATTGACCGACAACACACTCGGCGCGCGCCGGATGATGGAATATCTGGTCAAACTGGGACATCGCCGGATCGCGTATCTGACTATTCCGCTCGACCGCATCAGTTTGTCGGAACGGTTTTCCGGAGTGATTTCCGCCGCCGGCACGTTCGGATTGGATACCGGGCGGCGGCTCGGATTGATTCCAGGCGGGCGCTCGATCAATTCTCAGGAAGTTCGCGAGGCGGAGCGGGCGTTTATCCGGGAGTGGGTCGCATCGCAGATGAAGAGCGCGGACCGACCGACGGCGATTTTCTGCAGCAATGACTCGCTGGCGTTGACTTTATGCGAAATTTTCCGGGAGATGCGGATCTCCGTGCCGGGCGAGGTCAGTGTAGCCGGATTCGACAACGTCAGCATCGGGGAGTGGCTGCAGACACCATTGACGACCGTCGATCATGATTTCGTCGAGATCGGTCGCTGTGCCGGAGAGATCCTTCTGACGCGCCTGGGAAAGAAATCCAGCACGTTGAACCGGCCGTTGCAATATCGTATCCCCCCGAAACTGCTCGTGCGCGGCACCACTGCTCCACCGCCGGAAGGCGGAAACTGAAAATTCGTTTCGGTTTCCCCGCATTCGGATAAACAGGGAATGGACGACGCCCGCGACGGCAAATGTGCCGGGGAATGATTTCTCGCGTCTTCCGGGGTTGCTTTTGGTCGAATCGGTGTTACATTATCTTCGGAGAATCATGAACTGGAGATAGGGCAATGGATATTTCGTCCGAACAGATTTTCGCCGGATTCATTCTGACGTTGTTCGCGGGGCTCGCCACCGGGATCGGCAGCTGCATCGCATTTTTCTCGCGCCGTTCGGATACGCGCTTTCTGGCTTGTTCGCTCGGATTCTCGGGCGGGGTGATGATCTACATTTCGATGGTCGAACTTCTCGCATCGGCCCATGTGACGCTGGGGGAATTTTTCGGGCGGCGCCCGGGGGCTCTGTTCGCGTGTGCGGCGTTTTTCGGCGGAATCGCCGTCGCGATGCTGATCGATAAACTCATTCCGGGCTATGAAAATCCGCACGAGGTGCGTAAACTTGAAGAGATGAGTTCCCCCCGTCATGCCGACAAGCTCATGCGCAGCGGGATGCTTTTCGCGCTGGCGATCGGAATTCACAACTTCCCGGAGGGGATGGCCACCTTCACTGCCGCCTTGACCAATCCGGTGATCGGAATTTCCATCGCGGTGGCGGTGGCGATTCACAATATCCCCGAGGGCATCACCGTTTCGGTGCCGATCTATCACGCCACCGGCGACCGGAAACGGGCGTTTCTTCTTTCGTTTCTTTCCGGATTGGCCGAACCGCTCGGAGCACTGGTCGCCTGGCTGTTTCTTCTGCCGTTTCTTTCACCTGCGCTGCTGGCGGGAATATTCGCCGCAGTGGCCGGGATCATGGTCTTCATCTCCTTTGACGAACTTCTGCCGCTGGCCGAAGAGTACGGGGAACACCATCTCTCCATTTACGGGCTGGTCGCGGGAATGCTGGTCATGGCATTGACGCTGGCGTGGTAGGGCAGGAAAACAACACGCCGGCGCACAGTACAGACTCCATTTCCGCTCAAAGCTGCAGGACGCGCAGCGCTCCGGCCTGATGGGAGGCGGAACGGCTGAACCAGCCGCGCGGCGATTTCCGGATTGTCACGTCTACGGAAATATTCTCTTCATCGCGCAGGATTTCCAGTTCGAGCGTCGAATCCGGTTCTGCGCCGAATACGACACTTTGCAGATCTCCGGGATTGTCGATTTCGCGTCCATTTGCCTTGAGGATCAGATCGCCGCGATGCAGAACTCCGGCGGCCGGGCTGCCGCGGTAGAGTTGTTCGACCACGACGCCGCCGCGGACGTTGGAACG
Organism: uncultured Victivallis sp.; assembly: GCA_944389815.1. Classification (GTDB taxonomy): domain Bacteria; phylum Verrucomicrobiota; class Lentisphaeria; order Victivallales; family Victivallaceae; genus Victivallis. Next base: position 39,320 of record CALXNS010000029.1, read on the forward strand.
CTGTCGGGTGTCGCGATCGGTCGGGGAGACGATGACGCCGAGCCAGGGGCGTTCGACGTGGCCGTTGCGGATCAATTCGTCGGCGATTCTTCCGGCGATTTCGGAGGAGATTGCAAAACTGATGCCGATATTGCCGCCGGAAGGAGAGAGAATGAAATCGTTCACGCCGATGACTTCGCCCTTGAGATTGAGCAGCGGTCCGCCTGAATTGCCCGGATTGATCGAGGCGTCGGTCTGGATGTAGTTTTCCTGAAGATTCACGCCGACGCCGCTGCGGCGGGTGTTGGAGACGATTCCGACGGTGACCGTGCGGCTCAAACTGAACGGCGCACCGATCGCGATCGCCCAGTGACCGATTTCGATCTTTTCCGGATCGGCGAACTTGAGCACCGGGAAATTACCCGCGTCTTTTTCGAGTTGGAGTACTGCAAGATCGGTCGGTGGATCGACTCCGATGACTTTGGCGCGGTATTCACTGCCGTCATGAGTGGTCACCCAAAAGGAATCCTGGTCGCGCACCACATGATAATTGGTCAGGATGATTCCTTCGGTCCGGATGAAGAAACCCGATCCCTGACCGGACGGCACCTCCAGATAATCGATTTTTCTCCTGGTGTAATCGTAGGGATTGAAATAAGGATCGACCACGCCGATCCGTTTCTGGGCGGTAATCAGCACCACCGCCGGCATCGAACGGCTGATGGCGGTGGCGAACTCCTCCTGCAATGCGGCCGCCCGGAACTCATTTGCGGAAACTGCTCCGGCAGGTGCCGGGAGAGTTTCCCGGTTGGTCTCCGCGGATTCCGCCGTCGTACATTTCCATCCGGGAACGGTGAAGCAATATACGATGCCCGCCGCGGCCAGGGCGCCGAGAAACGCCGCGGCCAGCAGGGCGATAAATAATCTGCCTCCTCTCATGATGGCCTCCTTTTTTGTTATTCAAGCTCTTGTAACATAATGGGTTTTGGCGAAAAATCAAGTGAAAAACGGGAAAATAATAAAAAATATCTACTGAAATGGTAGTGATTTGAAAAAAACTGATACACTCCTGTACTTGTTTCAGATGGAAGAGAAAATTCGAGAAGAAACGGGCGTTCGGTGGTTGTAATTTTTCGTAGTGACAGTATCGTATCGAATTTCAGAGAGAAGAAAGATATTCCGCTGAAAGAACGGCGGAAGTAGTTTGGTTCAGTGGTAAATGGAGACAAGCAGAGCGAAAATGGCAGAAAATGCGGAAATATCGTATCGTTCAACGGCGGCGGCCTGTTATGTGGCGAACTTCGTCGGTGCGATCGTAATCAATCTGACCCCGATTCTTTTTGTGCCGTTGAAGTTGATGTATGGGTTAAGCTATACGCAGTTCGGAGTGT
>CALXNS010000030.1 GCA_944389815.1 uncultured Victivallis sp.
CGGATCATCTCCTTCTCGCTCATGCGCATCAGCCGCGCCTGGGCCCGGTGGTGATCCCATGCGTGAAATCCCACCTCATGCCCGGCCTCCGCCGCCGCCCGGATTTCCGCACCGAACCGCCGGCCGATGTTCGGCCCCGGCCACGCGGTTCCCATCAATACGATCTCCGGTCCGTACAATCCGGCCGCGTCGGTCCGGAGCATCTTCCAGAGGAACGACGGTTTCAACAGTCGCCAGAGGTGACGACCCATGTTGTCGGGCCCGACGGAAAAATAAAACGTCCCCTTCACGCCGTGCTTCTTCAGCAATGCGCACAATGCGGGCGTTCCGCGGCCGGTGCCGCGGTAGGTGTCCACGTCGATTCGAAGCCCGATGGTTTTCTTCATCGCGTCAATCCAGATTGAATTCCCCGGAGTCGATCGCTTCGGCGAGGAAGAAATTCAGCGTCGTTTCGATCGACTGTTCCAGCTGGATCTGCGGTTCCCAGTCGAGGAATTTCTTCGCGTTGCGGATGCTCGGCACCCGGTGCTGCATATCCTGATAGCCCTTGCCGTAGAACGCGCCCGACTCGACGACCATGAAACCGGCGAACGGCGGGAATTTCGACCGCAGCGGATGACGGTCGAATTTCTCCACGAGCATTTCGGCCATTTCGCGAATGCTCGCTTCGTTGGCCGGATTGCCGATGTTGATGATCTTGCCGGCGCATTTGTTGTCCTTGTTCTCGATGATGCGGTACAACGCCTCGACCCCTTCGCGAATGTCGATGAAACACCGTTTCTGTTCACCGCCGTCAATCAGCTGAATCGGCGCGCCCTGCACCAGATTGAGAATCAGCTGGGTGATGGCGCGCGACGATCCGATCCGGGCGCTGTTCAGACTGTCGAGCCGCGGCCCGATCCAGTTGAACGGGCGGAAGAGCGTGAATTCCAGCAGCCCCTTCGCCCCGTAAGCCCAGATGACGCGGTCGAGCAGCTGTTTGCAGGTCGAATAAATCCACCGCTGCATTCGGATCGGTCCGGTCACCAGCTTGGAGTTGTCCTCGTCGAACTGCGGATCCTCGCACATGCCGTACACTTCGCTGGTGGACGGGAAGATGATCCGCTTGTGATATTTCACGCAGTAACGCACGATCCGCAGATTCTCCTCGAAATCGAGTTCGAATACCCGCAGCGGATTGCGGGTGTATTCGATCGGCGTCGCGATCGCCACCAGCGGCAGCACGATGTCGCATTTGCGGATGTGGTATTCGATCCATTCGCGGTGAATGGAGATATCCCCTTCGCGGAAATTGAACCCCGGCCGCCCGATCAGATGATCGATGTAATTGCTCCGCAGATCGAGACCGAAAACTTCATATTTGCCCGATTCGAGCAACCGCTCGCTGATGTGGCTGCCGATGAAGCCGTTCACTCCGAGGATCAGCACGCTTTTCCGGCGCGTCGCCTCGCGGATTTTTCGCGGATCGGCGCCGAAGGTCATGTTGGTGACGATCCGCGCGTCGGCGGCAAGCTGGTCGCCGGTCATGAAAACGCCGTTCTCCATCTGGGCGGTACGGATTTTCAACGCGCCCTCGCCGCAGGCGATCGTGAACGGCGCGGCGGAAAGCACCGTGCCCGGCGCCGCCTTCCGGTCGGCTTCGACCACGTCCGCGGACCAGAAGAAGCATTTGCGGTCACCGATGAAACTGAACGCCCCGGGATAGGGCCGGGTGACCGCCCGGATCAGATTGCGCACTTCCACGGCGCTCTTTTTCCAGTCGATCTCGCCGTCGGCGGGTTTGCGGCCGCCGAATTTCGTCGCGCACGACTCATCCTGCGGCGTCCGACCGGCCTTGTGGTCACGCAGCAGCGGCAGCGCCCGGTTGAGCATTTCAAAAGCGGCGGCATCGGCTTTGTCGAAGAGGCTGCGCGCGGTGTCGTCGTCGCTGATTGCGATTTTCTGCTGGTCGATGATGTCGCCGGCATCGGCTTTTTCCGTCATGTAATGAAGCGTCACACCGGTCTCTTTTTCGCCGTTGATGATCGCCCAGTTGATCGGCACGCGGCCGCGGTATTTCGGCAGCAGCGAACCGTGCAGATTAATGCATCCGAAACGCGGAATTTCCAGAATTTCCTTGCCGACCATCTCCCGGTAATAAAACGAAAAAATGAAATCCGGCGCCATCGCCCTGATGCGGTTGATCCAAACCGGGTGATTGATCGACTCCGGAGCGAAGACCGGAATGCCGTGTTCACTTGCCAGCTCCGCCACGGAACCGAACCAGATATTTTCATTCGGATTGTCCTGATGAGTGAATACCGCGGAAATGTCGAATCCGTTCGCCAGCAACGCTTCGATGCCGGTGCGCCCGATATTGTGATACGCTAAGACGACGCACTTCATGAAAAACCCCTTTCGAAACTGGTTTTGGAAAAATGAAAACAAACACGTATAATATAATTCGGAAATTCCCGTTTTACCAGAGGCGTTTCCGTTTTTTTACGAATATCAATGACTTCTAACGCCCCCGCCGCCCGGAAAATGAATCGCGCCGGGCGATTCGCGGCGGTAACGCTCCGGGGGCAGCCCGCTGAAATGCTTGAACCGCCGCGAAAAATGATACGGATCCAGATAACCGAAACGCGCCGCGATTTCCGCGACCGGCAGCCGGGTCGAAAGCAGAAGTTCCGCCGCCTGACGCAATTTCAACTCTTCGAGGTAGGCCTTGGGAAGCATTCCGGTATGCCGCCGGAAGTTCCGGCGGAGCTGATCGGTCGAAAGCTTGCAGGACTCGGCCATCTCTTCGACCGTCCACCAGTGATCGGGACGGGATTTCAAAAGTTCGATCAGCGCCTCCATCGGCGTGGCGGCGTGATGGCGCCGTTGTTCGAGGTAGAGATCGACCAGCAGCTTCTGCAGCAGAATGTTCGCCTGGAACTGCGCGTCGCCGGATGGATCCTGAATCAATTCCGCTATCGGCGGAATTTTCCTCACCGTCCCCGGATGCAGCACCCCCGAACGCAGAATTCCCGCCGCGCGCATCATATCCGCCGCCGGTCCGCAGAAACGGATCGCGTCTTCGATGTAGGGTTCCTCATCCGTCCCGCCGTACCGGTTGAGGTCGCCCGGCGCGATCAGCACCGCGTCCCCCGGCTTCAGTTCGACGAAACGCTCCTCGCCGTGCAGCAGGAACCGCCCGGCGCCGCCGATCAGGTGCGAGAGTGAATAAAACTCGAAACTCCGCCACGGCGAACGGTAGCCGCCGGGACCGGACGCACACTCCAGCGCCGCGTTGATGATCCAGAATCCGTAATCGCGCATCAAAGGCGGCATCTTGCCGACCAGGCGGTGAATCTGAACATCCGGCGTCGGCGCGGAAAAGGTTATTTTTTTGTCATCCGCCATGCGGTTTTTATCCATTTTTATTTCCGGTTACGGTTGTATAATATATGCAGCGACACCTTTTTTCAACCTCTCATATCATATCAAGGTGGTAAAATGTCAGAAAAAAAGAGAATTAAAGTTGCCGTAATCGGCGCCGGAAGCCGCGGACGTTACGTGACCGCCAACCTTCTCCGCGATGCGAAAGGCGGCGTCGAACTGGTCGCCGCCTACGATCCGGACATGGCGGTGCTCAAGGAGACGATCGACTTCTGGAAGACCTCCGATCCGGTCAAGGCGTGCACCTCCTATCAGGAGGCGATCGACTTCCCAGGCGTCGAATGGGTGATGGTCTTCTCCCCCAACGCCAACCATAAGGAACACATTCTCGCCGCGTTCGCCGCCGGCAAGAACGTCTTCTCGGAAAAACCTCTCGCAACGACCATCGAGGATTGTCAGGCCATCTACGAGGCTCAGCAGAAATCCGGCCGGCTTTTCGCGACCGGATTCGTGCTCCGTTATGCGCCGATCTATCGCCGCGCCAAGGAGATTCTCACCTCCGGGAAACTCGGAAAACTTCTCGCGATCGACGGCAATGAATGCATCACGCCTTCTCACGGCGGTTACATCATGTGCAACTGGCGGCGCCTGACCAAATACGCCGGTCCGCACATTCTGGAAAAATGCTGCCACGATCTCGACCTCATCAACTGGTTCTGCGAATCGCTTCCGAGCCGCGTGGCCGCGTTCGGCGGGCGGGATTTCTTCAAGCCGGAAAATAATTTCCTGATGGAGAAATACGGCGAGAAAACCTTCAAGAGCTGGTGGGATCCCCACGCCACAGCGACTCCCTTCACCGATGACACCGACTTGATGGACAACCTCATCACCATCGCCGAGTACCGCAACAAGATCCGTGTCTCCTTCACCGCAACCATGTGCAACATCATGCCGGAACGCCGGATGTATTTCATGTGCACCGAAGGGAACATGCGGCTCGACCTCTACACCGGACGGCTCGAATACCGCAACATCGGCGATGAAGGCGTCATGCTGGTCGATGTCGCCGGCGACGGACACGGCGGCGGCGACGATTACATCATGAAGGAACTTTATGAATCGATGACCACCGGTGCTCTGCCCAAATGCAGCGGCAACGAAGGTCTTCAGAGTGCCGTCTACGCGCTCGCGCTCGATCAGGCCGCCGTCACCGGAAAGGTGGTCGATCTCGAACCGATCTGGAAATCCCTCGGACGCTGAAAACGCCATTTTCAAAACGGCTGAAAAACAATCAAATGCTCCCGTCGCCTGAAAACGGCGGCGGGAGCATTTTTTGCCCATTGAAGCCGAACCGTCGGAATCTTGTCAGGTCAGCTCCACCAGCGCCGATTCGCGGAAAGCGCGGGCGGGAATCACAAGATTCCATTCCCCGTCCGCGTCGGTGAATGAGATGTTCCGTGGCGAACCTTCGAGCGAACAGAGCCGCGCGGAACGAATCTCCTTTGTCCAGTTGTCCGGTTTGCGGATGCGGATGTTAAGTTTGTTTTCCAGTTCGGGAAATGGAATCGGATCAAACATTCCGTAACCGCCCCGCGGTTCCCGGCGTTGAGTTCCGGCAAGATTGACCAGGCGCAGCGAATAAATCCCTGCGTCAATGGAAAAAAATCCGGAAAGCAGCAGATCCCGCGGCGCGCCGGAGATCCGGAGCGCCGCACACCCCTCCGGCAGCAGCGAACTGAGAAATGCCGCCGCTTTTCCGGCTTCGGCAAGTTCATCGTCGCTGAATTCGCGCCAGCGGGAGGGTTCGGAACAATCGAAGGCGTCACGGTCGGCGTGGTTTTTGACCCGACAGCGTTTGGAGTAACGGCACAAATATTCCCCGGAACCGATCCGGATGAGGTTATTTCCGGCCGGCGCCAGCAGTGTTTCGATTTCGGCCGAATCGCGGCGGCGGCCGGAAGGCGCGTCATACAATCCTGCGTCGTCGCACCAGACCAGACGCCCCCCCCGGGCGGCGAACGCGGTCAGCGCGGCGATCGCCCCGCCGCTCAAGAAACGGGTGCCGGGAACGACGATCACCCGGTAACGGTCGAACTCCTCCGGGTGATTTTCCGAAACCATCACCCATGGCACGTTGAAGCGGATGCACGCCTGCGCGAGACTGTTGAACCGGGTTCGGACGGTGGTGTTGTATTCCGGATCGAGTTCGCGTCCCGGGCGGCTGTCGAAAAACGCCAGTTCGGCATGTTCCTCAAGTTTGAAAAGCGCGTCGAAGTGCTCCTCTTCGAAACGGTGGAAACGCTGTTGATCAGCGAAGAGTTCCCGGCGGGTCGGGTCGCCGAAAAACCGCTGCCCCGCCCAGAGCGCCAATCCCCAGCTCATGCGCTGGGCGTCGGGCAATTCAGGGTAATAGAGCGCCAGCGCCGGAATATGCCGCTGGCGGGCAACCATATTGGTATGAACGCTTTCGAAAAGATATTCCGGCCACGAATAGCGGATGATGCCGCAGCAGTGTTCCGTGAACGCCCAGTCGAGCGCCGGAAGTTCATCGAAAGCGAACGCCCACGGACTGACCCAGGCCACGCTGGTCGCGCAGTAATTCGGCCGGAGCATGACAAGATTGCGTTTTTCATACCGTTCGATCACCTCGCGACAGAAATCCAGACAGCTCTGATAACGGAACTCCTTCCAGGCGAGAAAACGCGGCGTATATTGATCGCGCATGAATTCACTCCACTCCTCCCCCGGTCCGGGCAGTTCATATCCGGTCAACCGGCGGAATTTCTCCCGACAGCTGGGACAGGCGCAGGAATCCATATCGAAACAGGGCACATTGTCCGCGCCGGTGGTGTGCATGGCGCTGACGAACTGGATGTCGTCGGTCATGATGCCGTCGATTCCGGTGTCGTACAAGGTGTCGAGATAATCGAAATACAAACGACGGTATTCCGGATTGTTGTGGCACATGATGTAGGAGTTCATGAAGCTGATGAAGGGTTTCCCGGTGGCCCCGGAAACCTGCAACAGATCGCCGAACCGCACCCCCCGATAGATGGAGTCGAGCGACATATCCTCTTCAAAGTGCGGCCAGCGCGCCGGATCGGCATGGCGAAGCGCTTCGACACGCTGAGCCGGCGTCTGATAATTCCAGCTCAAGTTGGCCGAATGATGTTCCACGACTCGAAGGCCGTAACGGTGACAGGCGGCGACCTGACGGCGGAGCACTTCGGTCAACCGCTCGAAGTCACGCCGGAAACTCCAGCGGAAATGGGTGTCGCTGAAGGTCATCACATGGGTGAATCCGGCCTCGGCGATTTCACGGGCCTGCCGATCGAAATATGCGTCGTCGGCGTCGAAAATTTCGTAATCATCGTAACGAATGAACCGCCATACGGCACGGAACGGGTCGTCCCCGGATGTCAGAAAAGCTCTCATGGTACAAATGTCCGGGGATGGTCGCAGCCGATCCCCGGCGTTTTTTTTGAACTGTCAACAGATAAATTACTTCAGGGTGATTGCCGCGACGCTGTTCAGCTCCATCGGCAGTGTGAAGACGAGTTTCCCGTTTTCAAACCGATAACCAGTCAACGCCTCCTGTGCCATTTTCGCAGCTTCCTCGAATGGCGTGGTGTCGGGATGCTGTTTGTAACCCGGCTTCCCGGCGGCGATGAACCCGGCGTAGCAATTGCCGTGTTTCGAATCGATCCGGGTCACTTCGGCGTGTTTGAGTTTTTCCGGCCTGCCGCTCCAATCCACCTCAAACGTAACCGGAACCGTCGTCGATTCCCCCAGCTCCTCCTCGCTGAAGGTCGTCGCAACAATCCGGATCGTTCCGTCGTCGGCGATCGCCGCCCAGCCGTCGAAGGGTTCGCTCGAAGCCTTGAGCGGAAGCCGTTTCCCTTCCAGATTGTTCAACAGCGTCAGCGCGTTGAAGGAGGGTTTCGGCACCGCGTTGTAATGCGTCATGTAGCCGAGGTCGCCCGTGAAATGATTTTCCAAATTCAGATACGGATGGTCGATCACGCAGTAGAAGTAACTGCGCGTGACGCCGTCGTCGGCCATGATCCGGTTCGCCTTGACCACGAAGGCCGCCCCCTCCTGGGTGTCGAAGTAACCGCTCGCCATCGCCGAACCGTTGAATTCGGTCACGTGAACCGGAATTGCCCGTCCGGTATGCGGCTCCATGCGTTTGCGGATATTTTCGACGCCGAACCGGAAGAGTTCCATCGAACCGGAAAATCCGCCGTAAATGTGCGTGCTCGCATCGGTGACGGTTTTGTCAAGTCCTGCTTTGCGCGCCTCTTCCATGCACAGCGAGAGCAGATTGTTCATGGCGCCGGAGGGCGTCCCGATGTGCAGTTTGATCGCCGCTTCGCGCTCGACTTCATTGAGCGCGCGCAGATAGGTGACGAAAAGTTTGCAGAATTCATCGTCCGTGCCGCGGAAGAAATCCGAACCCGGTTCGTTCCAGCATTCGAAAATCCATTGTGAAACCGTATCTTTTCCGTAACGTTCAATCCAGTGATGAATCACTCCCTTGACCGCTTTCCCCCAGAGTTCGTAATCGCCGGGCACGTGGCTGCCCTTCTCTTTGCGCAACTGCGGCGGAATGGTTTCGATGGTCGGCACAAGTTTGAGTCCGATGTCGCGCACGAGTACATCAATATATTTATCCATTCCGGTGAAATCGAATTCAATTTCCCCGTTCTCCGAGATCGACTTGACCGGATACGGCCCGTTGAAGAACTCCCGGGTACGGACATATTCAAGTCCCCCCTCCTCCTTGAGCCGGCGCAGCGCGGTCCGCACCTGCGGCAGATCCGTCTGACTGCAATAAGAGAGATCCGCTCCGGTCCAGACCCGGTTGAGATCGAAGGCATCCGCGGCGCCGCCGATTTGAATGGTTCCCTTCTCGGAGTTGTAATTGCGTGCCTGGCCTTCGCCCTGACGGATGACCGCGATGTCGTCGAAATACGCCTTCCCGGTGTTTCCGCCCCAGATGCGCAGATAAACCGCAACCGCCTTGACCTTCGGACTCAGACCGCCGGCGGGAATGGAAATGGTGTGATATTCCCACGGCCGGTCGCCGTCAAGGAGTCTGGCGGTAACGTCGGCATGGCCGATGGGGTTGTCGTCGGCGTCGAAATAGACAATCTGAATGCCCGCGTTGGCCCACGGAGGCGCGTCTTTGGCACGCACGATGCCCTGCTGCATATACCAGCCGCCGACCACCAGAGCTTCGCCGTTGTAGGGAAAGAGCTGACTGATGACCGTGCCCGCGCCGTCGAGGACGAGGGTTTTCCCCGCGGAGGGGAAGAGCCCCTCTTCCACACGGGCGCTTTCAAATTTCCCGAGGTTGCAGTTGTCCCAGTCCTGCCCGCCCTTCTGAACGAACCAGTCATTGATGCCGAACATTCCGGAAAACGAACCGTCGCGCTCCAGATTCAACCCGGGAACTTCGATTGCGATCTTCAAGTTGGAGATGCGGAATTCGCCGCTTTTGCCGTAATTGCCGAAGCAGAGGCGGAATCCGTTGTTTTTGGTCGGGAATTCGCTGCTGATGTGTTTGCGCGCGGTCGGGCGTCCGGTATTGAAGAGGTCGGTGTGCGACTGCTCCTTGTTGCCGGAAAAATGTCCAAGCTGGACGGCGGCGGTACGCCATGCGTCTCCCGCAGGTTCAATTGCGGTGGTTTCCGCGTCGAACTCGATTTTGATCGTGCTCCCCGGCTGGCAGGGGATCAACGGCGTTCCGACGAAGGAACCCGGCCCGAAGACCAGTGCGTCGCCTTCCACGTGCGGATACGCTCCCCAGAGCGGAGTTACCACCGCCTTCCAGGAGGGCTTGGCGAAATCGATTTCGAGCGACATCTGTTCGGCGCCGGGCAGAAGAACCGCGCCCGCGAGCGCCGCGAGAACAAGGAAAAATTTTTTCATGATCGATCAGTTCCAGGTGCTGTATTGGGAGGGTGATTCAAAGGTATCCGCATCGAGGTCGGCGAGCGTGAGCGAATCGACATGGCCGTCGGCATACGCAGTCGTCATTCGATTGCCGTGCTTAAAGGAGAATCGATTCCCCCATTCGACCCGATCGCCGTCCAGCCGCAGCGGATTGCCTTCGGAAGTCATGAGCACCGAACCGACCGAATCCGTGCTGCCTTCGACAAGGTAGACGGTGGACGACGCGTGCGGAAGAAGTTCCATGCGATACCATTTTCCAGTGCCCGGCCACGGCCAGTCGCGGTTGGTGACGCGGTTGACGGTGCAGATCAGACTCTTCGGCGGCGCAAGGGTCGGACAGGCCCAGACGCTCGACGTCCCCGGCGGAAGCGGCACATAATTGAGCCCGTTCATATTGTAGCACCAGTACTGGCTCCACCAGATGCCGCCGCACTGACTCCAGCCGGTCCAGTAGTTGGCGGCCATGATGTAACCATTATGGTCGGCGCAGTAAAGCTGCGAAGCCTGGGTGAGCTGCTTGAAATTGCTCGTGCATACCGCCTGCCGCCCGCGTTCCCGCGCCTGATTCAGCGCCGGAAGCAGCATCGAGGCGAGGATGGCGATGATCGCAATTACAACGAGCAATTCGATCAATGTAAACACCTTCGATCGTTTTTCCATTTTTCAGAGGACTCCTTTTTTTAAAATGGAAGGTTGTTCTGATGTGGTCGCACGGAAAATCAATTCACACTCCAGAAACTCCTGACGGCGGCCCGCCGCGGGTTCGAAGAGCAGTTCCACCGCCCGTTCGCCGATTGCGCGCATCGGCTGGCGGACGCTGGTCAGTTCAAAGAGATCCACGTAATAGAAAGTGTCGCCGAAACCGGTGATGGAGAGTTGTTCCGGAACACGGATATTCAATTTCTTGCATTCGTCGATGACGTTCATCGCGATGATATCGTAACTGCAGAGAACCACGCTCGGCGGATTCGGCAGCGACATGATTTCGCGAAGTTGCTGACGTCCCTGTTCGGCGAGCGGCACGTCGTCGATGACCCGGTGGAGTTCCGGTTCGACCGGCAGCTGCTGCGCGGCGAGTTCATCGATGATGCCGCGCAACCGCTGATTGGCCGAATAAACCTCCGGAAACACCCGGATGCTCGCAAAACGGCGGTGTCCCATTTCCACCAGGCGACGCACCAGATTCCGCATCGCAGAATACCCGTCCTGCCCGACGAAATCCCCCCGGATCACCCCGCCCCGGGCAATCGGAGTGTCGATCACGACGTAGGGAAGTTCATGGAATTCGAAGATGTCGAGCAGCCGGCTGTTGACATCATAATAATTGTTCTGAATGAACGGGATGAATACCACGCCGGTGGTTTTCTCCCGCTTCAGATATTCGACCACCTTCCGGGTTCTTTCCGGATCGGAGGAGATCGCACGCAATCCGAAATCGGCGTCGTACCGGAGCGCCGCGCTCTCCATCCCGGAAAGCGTCATGCTGTTGAGCAAGGTCGACTCCGGATAAAGAAACACCACCGATTTCCGGGGCGTTTCCGGCTTCACCGGCTTCCCGGCAACGAAGCACCCGACTCCGTGCCGGGAACAGATGATCCCTTCGGATATCAGTCGGGTAAGGGCCCGACGCACCGTGCCGCGCGATACGCCGAACTCTTCCGCCAGTGCGCATTCCGTCGGCAGCCGAAATCCCGGCGGATAAAACGCGGCGGCTATCCGCCGTTTCAATTCTTCAAACAATCGCTGTTGAGGAGCCATTCCCGATCCCTGATCTTATTCTCAGTCATTCCCGCGGCATCCGGTCGCCGCATCACCGTTTATTATACCAGAATGGAACAATGAAACAAAATAAAAAGTACATTTTTTTTGAATTTGTGTACAATATTGTATCGATCATGAAAATTTCCGCTTCACATCACCTCATCGAGGTTTACACAGAGGGGGCGAAACCGAAGGCGAAAACGAAACCGGATTAATCTTGGTAATCTCTTTATTTCTTGACAATCTTTGCCGGGCGTGATATATTGCATTTCTCTGGCGTGGAAGAGGGAAAATCCTGATCGAAAGGAACCGGGAAGAAATGCGTTCGATACACATCATGCCCTTGTTTGTCGATTCGAAGGAAGTGCTTGCCGCGGATGTGCGCCGCCTGTATGCGGGCGGAGTTCTGACGGATGTGGCGTTCATGTTCACGCTGGTGCCGGAGGGAATTCCGCCGGTTGACAAGGTGAGCGAACTTGGAAAGCGTTTCCGTTCGATCCGGGCGGCGATGGCGGATTTCCCGGGGAAAATCGGGATTCTCGCGCAGGCGACGATGGGGCACGGTTATCCATTGGCGTCCCCATTTCCCTTTCAGCATCTGGTGCGCGCCGACGGGGAGACGATGGAGATCTGCTGTCCGTTCGACCGCGCCTTCCGGGAATATCTGACGGCGACGTTCCGGCATCTGGCGGAATTGCAGCCCGATTTCCTGATGGTCGATGACGATTTCCGGCTGTTGACCGGGAGGGACGGCTGCTTCTGCCCGCTGCATCTGGCGGAATTCAACGCCCGAAACGGTTCCGCGCTGACGCGGGAGGAGCTGGTAACACAGTTGCAGGCAACTTCGCCGGAAGCCCGGCGCATCGGAGAACTCTTCGATCGTGTGGAGGCGGATTCCCTGACCGAATGCGCCGCATTGATCCGCGATGCGGTCGACGCGGTTGATCCCGCCATCCGGATCGATTATTGCGCCTGTCTCGGGGACATCCGGTATGCGGAATTGATCGCCCATGCTCTCGCCGGAAAACGCCACTCCCCCGCGGTCCGGATCAACAATGCGTGTTATCTGCGGGAGGGGTTCCGTCATTTCGCTCAGCGGATGTACGAAGGCGCGGCACAAATCGCCGCATTGCCCTCCATTCCGGAGATCCTAGACGAACCGGATACCTGTCCGCAGAACCGTTACAGCACCTCGGCGGCGATGCTTCACGCCCAATATACGTTCTCCCTGCTCGAAGGGTGCACCGGAGCCAAACACTGGATCACCCGGCTGCGGGTCCCGGAGTTCGCCAGCGGCGAAGCCTACCGGGAAACTTTGCTTCACCATGCCGGATTTTATCAAGAAGCAGAACAGATCGGACAAAAAATCCGTTACCTCGCCGGCGCAACCCCGCTCTCATCCCGGGGGGTGTTCAACTTCAATCCGCTGCGCGGCAACGGCGCGGGCTGTTTCGAACCGTGGAGCGGCGCGCTCTTCGGACGAATGGGAATTCCAGCGCATTTCCAATGCGACCCGGACGCAGCGTATCTGACCGGACCGGAGGTCGATCTCTTCCGCGACGCGGAATTGGAATCCTTCCTGCAACGCGGCCTGCTGCTCGACGGCGATGCGGCACGGAAACTTGTCGAACGCGGGTACTCCGCGCAGATCGGCGTAAC
>CALXNS010000031.1 GCA_944389815.1 uncultured Victivallis sp.
GCTGCGCGACATAACATTCCGGGGGATCGCCCAACGAGTGGCGCCTCAAGCTTTCAAGGATGTCGAAGAAGCGCAGCAGGCTCAGCAAACCCTCCAGGAACTTCAGGAGTTCGACCGAAAGTTCCCGCCGCAGACCGGTACAGCGGGAGTGGAACAAAAATTCAACGCCGCCTGCAACGTACTCGGCCGAAAGCCGCATCAGGATATCTGGAACCTGTTGCAGAAAGATGCCGAAAACCCCGCTTCTCTTGAACAATGTGAAGCACTTTTGAAGGAAGCGGAAGCATTCAATCAGGCATTTCCCGCCGTCAAACCCCAAATTCCGGTAGAGGATTTGAGAAACGGACTGGAGAATATCCGGCAGGCCCGCGAAGCAAAAAAACAACAACTGGAGAAACAACTGAAAAAAACGCCGCTGCCGGAATCATTGCCGGCGAAAATCGTTCTTCTTCCGCCCAGCATTCAGATCCGGGTTCAACTTTGTGACTTACCGGAAGGGTATACTTTCACCCAGAATGGGCAAGCGGTCAGAAAAAACGACCGTGAAATTATTTTCATGTATCCTGCTGTGGGCTTTTTCCGCTATAAAACAGAACTGGACAAGGCCGTCGAGCGTTTTAAGGAAACCGGCAAGATGAGCAGCAACCCGAAGCGAGTTCTCAACCAGGCAATTGACGATTACAATAAGGAATGCGATCAGACAAACAAGAACCTAGCCGCCTGGCTTTCTGGTAAAGTGAAAATTAAAATTCCGTTCGAAGACCAACTGTGGAATGTTCAGATCAACTTCGAGCCGATTAAAAAGGAATCCGCCGTTCCATGAAAATAAATTCACACACACCGCACAGTCATTCCCGAGCCTCCTCTCCTGCTTCCGGCACAGCTTCACGCCCCAGCCTCCGGGAAAACGCCGCCATTCTGGCGGCGGTGACGGGGGAGTTTCACCGACGCCTCCGGCAATGCGTGGAACTGCTCCGTTCCGGCGATAAAGTTGGAGCCTTTTTCCGTTCGGAATTTCCGCCGCCCGGAGTGGAGAGAATTGCGAGAATAATTTTCTCAACCGGAGCGGAATCGCTCCGCGCGCAGGCCGCCGCCCATAAATTTGAAGTGGTACGCCCCGATTCCGCATTGCTCAAGGAACTGCGACAGGGAGTTGCGCCGTTCCAGAACCGGGACACGCTGCTGGAGACCTATCGTCGAAGTTTCAGAACCGGCACACTTCAGCAACGCTTGTTTCTGCTGCGCAAGCTGCGGGTTTTCGCCCCCGGCGATTCCGGTCTGGAACACGACCAGCGGGAACTGGAAAATCTCCGGCTGTCCGAAATCTCCTCCGGAGCACGCCGCGCCATCGAAACCAGAGACTTGAAAGCCCTGGAGCTCTTTCACGCCGAACTCGCATCGCCGAACTGGCTCGTCCCCCCCAATGAGGCGATGCGCCTCAAGATCCGTCACACGCTCGAACAGGCGGAAAAGGAGCGCGTTGCCGCCGAATTCCGCCGTCAGCTGAAAGCGGCGCAAAATGCCGCCGATGCCAATAACATTCCCGCGGCAACGGAGGCGTTGTTCCGGCTCCGGCAGCTCGAACCGGCAACCCTTCCTCTTTCACCGGAGGAACGCGATCAGCTTGCCAAAATTGAACACCACGTAAGTTATGAACAAAACCGCATCGCCGTCGAACGCGAATTCAATGAAATAACCGCCTCACTCCGCCAGATGCTTGAAGATCAGGCGCCGGACGAACGCATCGAAGCGGCATTGCAGCGTCTGCAACTGCTCGACCGGGCGCTGCCGGATGACTTGGAACAGCGCATCCGCGCCTGGCGGGAATATCGCTCCGAAATGGAGGCGCGCCGCAAACGCCTTTTCCGCATTGCGGCAGTCGTTCTGTTGCTGCTGGCGGCAACCGGAGTCTGGCTGGGAGTCCGGAAAATTCAGGAGAACCGTGAACAATTCCGGTTGCATGCACAGTTTGAAAAGGCGCTCGCCGCCGAAGACATCGCCACGGCGGAACAACTTCTGCCCGATCTGCGTGAACCCGATGCGCCGTCGCGACTGGAAAAAGTGAAGGAAGCCGTCCGCCGCCGGAGTGAACGGCGCCGGACACTTCTCGAAGAGGTTCGCGCCGCCATCGCCGAGGAGCGTTCCACCGCCGGAGCGGAAGATCCGCTCATCGAACTTGCAATGCTCGATCGCACCGCCGAGGAACGCAGCGAAACCGCCGATTTGAAACGGCGGCTCGACAATGTGCTCGAACGCGCCTACCGCGCGTCCGAACGGCAATTTCTCGAACTGCAGGAAAATTTTCAGAGCGCCGCACAGGAATTCGATCGCGCACTCGCTGCGGGCAATATCGATGCGGCCCGGGATATCCTCAGTCGTCAACGCATCACGATCGCCCGAATCAATCAATTGAAACTTTTCAATTCACCCGAACTGGTCGAAGAACAGCGCCAGTTGAATAAATCGTTCTCCGATGCGGAACAACGCTGTTCGACCGAGCGTGACCGACTGCTGAAGCGCGGCAGCAGGATTCAGGAACTGCTCTACTCATTCGATCCCGCACTTCTCGCCGCACAATGGCGCGAATTCCGCAACGAAAATCCCGACGATCCGGAGGTGGCCGAACTGCAGAATCTCACCGCGGAACTCACCATGGCCAACTCTTTGAACAAACTTCGCTCGTTATATGACAATGCCCGTCTCACGGGCACCCTGCCCGATGTTTCCGGCAACGCAGCCGACAAACGCAACCCCTATTTCCTCGATCTCGCCGATCTGCGCGAAATTCAACAGAGACGCGAACGCGGCATCCGAGAACTCGACGCCACTTTGGCGGAACTGGAAAAACGTGCCGCCCTCTGCCGGGTGCTTCTGATCCGCAATCCGGAAACCGGGGAGATCATCGAGCTGAACAACGGCAGAATGACCGCGTCCACCTACGGTTCGGACATGGCCGCGCGGGCACAACTTGAACTGGAATTCGACGATGCGCCGACGGTGCGCCTGGAATATCGGTTCGACCGGGGGGAGAAAAGCGATTCGGATCAGTTGGAAGTGACCATCGGCGTGGAAAAATTCGCCGGAGAATTCCTCCTGCCGCGCCGCGATATCCGCAACCGCGCCAAACACCCGCTGGCGCGTTTCGCCGAACGACTCAGAATCAAACTCTCCGATCTTGCGCCGGAACAGTGGGAGAACTTTCTGCTTGAAGAGCTGGAACATGTCGCGAAGGAACGCGCAATGTCGTTTCAGGATCGCACCGAAGCGCGCCGCATTCTCATTACCGCCCTCGCCCGGAGCGCCTGGCCGGAAAACGCCGGACTGCTCAAGGCGCTGAATACATTGCCGGAACCGGTCGATACGATCAAAACCGGAATCATCCGCGGCCGGGAAAATCCGCCGGATCCGGCACCGGAATGCCGGAAGTGGACGGAACAAAATCTTTTCCATATCCACCTGCTGGAAACGGAAAATCAAACCATTCCGTTCGCCGCCGGCGGTTCGCTGCGGGAAAATGATTCGGCTGCGCCGCAGTTTTACGCCGCCGACACCACGTTGCCGGATGGACGATTGCTGCTCTTCGACGCCTCCGGTGCGCCGCTTGAAGTGGGCGCGCTTCACAGCGGCGTCGCAGAATGGAACGCCGATGCCGCCCGGAATCTGGGGCGGAAAAATCTGCTCTTTCTGCTTCCGGCGGAGAACGGAAAAACGCCCGACTCCGCGGAAACGTTGAAGCAACGCGCAACTGAACGGGGAATTGAAAACATTCGCTGGCCGCATGCCCGGCCGCTCA
>CALXNS010000032.1 GCA_944389815.1 uncultured Victivallis sp.
GGGTTTCATCATCCGTCCCGCTTCCCGTTGCGATGGATTTGCCGGGCAATCATGAAAAAACATGCAATATCCTTTATTCCGACGGCTCCATCGTTCGTCTTGCAGTTCAGAATCGTGGATCGTGTGAAATGCTTCTTCGTGAACTGAATCGTCAGCATCCGTTGCCGCAGAAAGAACTGGATCTGCTGTTGGCAACCGCCCAAGTATACGATGCCGCCCACCCACAGGAAGAAAAGGGAAAATGAAAACTTTTACAAAATGCGTTATTATCTTCGTATCATCCTGTTACGAAATGAGAAACAGAGAACTTACAAAAACGTCTTTGGGCGGGATACAACATGAAAAATATGAATGCAATCTGTTGGTCATCGGACAGGGCCATTGATTTTTACTATTCATGGGAAATATAAGGAGATCCCTGATGAGAATCTTCGTTACGATAAAACAGCTCGGCAAACGCCGCGATGTGCTGGGACGTATTCCGTTTGATCTGCCGGAAGTGCCGCGAACGTTGCGCGATCTTTTGACCATGATGGTAGAAACAATGGTTGCTCAATATAACGCCAGGCAACTGGAAACTCCTGTGTTTCATTATCTTACTGAAGATGATCTGCGAAATTCCGCCGAACAGACCGGAAAGGTCGGCTTCGGAACGCGTTATAATGAAAATGATGCCGATTCCGAACGCGCAGTCACTACGGCAATACAAGCCTTTGAGGACGGTCTTTACCGGGTGTTCGCCGGAAATACCGAACTCACAAGTCTTGATGCACCTTTGGAACTTGCACCGGACGAAACCATAACGTTAATCCGCCTGACCATGCTGGCGGGAAGGATGTGGTGAGAATGATTGCTGATGAACTGAAAAAACACCTTGCGGCACAGGTTGGTTGTTCTAAGGAGAAAGCTCCCGACTGGCTGAAGCCATTCCGGAAAAAAGCCGAAACGTTTACAAACACCCCTTATCAGAAACTGGCGAAAGTTTTGATTGATTCGCAGGATTTACAGGATCACGACGAGGCTTTCTCCCTGTATTTCGGACAAATCGCGAAAGACGATCCTTTCGAGGAACATCCGGAAATTCTTGACGCATTGACTGATCCGGAAAATCCGTTTCTCCTCGCTTTCTGGCCCCCGGAATGGGTCCCGGTGGTTGCCAAGAGTCTGGAATACGCTTTTTGCGGCATCTATCAGACTTTCTGGAACCGCCGTACATTCCGAACCCGGGAAAGATGCTTTTACCACATTCTGCCCATGCTATGCCAGTTGTTCAGGACGAACAGCATTCACCAAACGCCGGAAAAGTTTGCGCTTGAATGGATGAAAGAACAAATGACTCCTGACGTTTCGCTGGCGCCGTTTCTGGCGGTCATGCTGGATTCGGAGTCCCCTGCCGTTACAAAAGCGTTCCAGGTTGCAATTTATGAAAATTCCGGAACGCTCTCCAGGGAAATCATTTTGTCCCTGTTCTTTTCCAGAGCGGAATCCAATTGGGAGATGGCGGCCGATCTGCTGGTTGCCGCCCAATTACAGGAGGGCTTGCGTCAGGCTGTGCTTGAAAGTTGTTCCGACGGACGAATGGAAGCTTTCCGTTACATGATGCATGTGGTTTCCGACCATGATCTTCTGCGTTTCCCAGCCGCCGTCCGCGCCTTTGACACCTGGCTGGGGCTGGCGTTTGAAACAGTCCGGCTCGATACGGTCAGACGGCTGTTCGCATCCGCCCTTGCCGCATTAGAAGATCCTGAACATTTCAAGGTGGAAAATCCCCGGGATCTCTTCATCCGGTTATGGGCCATCGCCAACACCGAGGTGCTGGAAGCCGGGAAAAAAGTCGTAGAGCTGCTGGAGGACGACTCCTCCTCGTCACCGGAACTTTGTACTGCACTCACGTTCTATGAGATGACCGGGCTTCTGCTGCCGGACGAAACCGCCTTGAAACTTCTGAGACGCTGCCGGGATAACCGGGCTCTATCTGCTTGTGTTCTCAAGTGTTACACCGGCGTGGCAACGAGAGCGCTCTCTTCCGACACTGCGGAACAACTTTATTTCGAGTACAGGAAACTTCTGCCGCTTTTCCCGAAAAAGGCAGAGACGATTCCCCACCCCGCGTTTGAGTGGCTTCAACTGCAGCTTTCCGCCGGACTTCTGTGGTACACGATTCTGCTGCCGCTGAGCCAAAAAGCATGGACGAAGGCCGTTCTGGAAGATATGGCACAATCCATGCCGGATATGCCGAATGATTTCCGGGATTATTTTGTCGAACATATTCTGGATTATCTCGCTCCGACCCCGCCGCAAAAGCGGCACGGATGCAATGTTTTCTGGAACGAGGAATCCCGGGCCGAGGATACCTGGTTCCGTTCTCGAATGTTTCATACACCAATCCTGCGGCAGGCTTTGTTCGCTGCGCTCACCGATAAAAGCGTAAATGTCCGGGAAAGCGCCCTGAACACCCTCTCCCGGATGAAACTTTCCATGGAAGAACTTGTTCAGGTGGAAGATACGCTGGTACTGAAAACCGCATCGATCCGGCGTGCCGCACTGGAAATATTGATGAAATCAGACCACCCTGAACTCTCCGCGGCAAGACTCCGCGCCTCCGGCAACGCATTGAAAATCGCCGCTGCAGAAGAACTCTCTCCGGTCAGTGAACCGGCTTCCGTGATCGACAAGGCCCACGGCTACGGGCTTTATGATGTCGGGGAAGCCTGGACTCCCCTGTCCCCACATCCGGATCCCGAAATGCACCCGGCCGCCATTCTGAAAGACGATTCAGAAGTTATAATGCGTTTTCTGGCTGACTTTTCCGATCTTCTGGAAGCACACTTGAAAGATGAGTGTCCAAGACCAAAATCCGGCCTGCTTGATGTCGGCACGGAAATCCTGACGCTCGATCAGGTCATTCAGGAAAACTATTCGGACGCCTGGTGGACTGATATCAGAACCGAAAATCCTCCGCTGCCGGAGCTCTGGGACACATTCTTCCGGAATTTTCCCCTTGACACGCGCGACCTGGTGCACGCATTTCTGCTGCTCCTGAATCCTAAAGCGAAAGAGGTGCGGGCGAAATTCCTTCAGATGCCGGATAAAAAAGGGAAATGGTGCTATCCGTATTTTATTCGTTCCATGATCCACCGCACGCTTATCGGAAGAGATGATTTTCCCGCATTCTCGGCAAAACTTCTGATCGCAACAGCTTGTCTCACGCCTCCGGATTTCTGGAAAATCAAAGTGAAAGAGTCCATCTGGGGCTTCTCCGTCCATGAGGTTTTTGTTGGAGAAACCAACGACATCCGTTCAATCTGCACCCTGTTTGACGACGCCGAGTTCTCTCCTGAAATGTTTTCTGCGCTCTGCCGCCTCGATGAATGCCATGTCAATATGCTGAGTCCCCAAAAAATCCTGAAAGCATTTGATCTCGGATTCATCATGAGGAACACCATGCGTCGTCTGTTGATCTCCGGGCAGGAATCGGAGGAGTCCGACCTGGGTTTTCAGGCTTTTTCCCGCTTGGATCATCCGGAAATC
This sequence comes from uncultured Victivallis sp., assembly GCA_944389815.1. Lineage (GTDB taxonomy): Bacteria > Verrucomicrobiota > Lentisphaeria > Victivallales > Victivallaceae > Victivallis. The sequence goes on from CALXNS010000032.1 coordinate 3,532, forward strand.
CACCTCCTTTTCACCGACTCGCTGGAGCTGGAACTTACACGGGGCGAACTCCCGACCGCATTGAGCAAACCTCTTTGCGCCTGCACCAAACTCGAAGGTGCAAAATATTTCATCCGCATTCTGGACGCTCTAGGGGAACGTCCCTTTATTCGCGGTTACAGCTGGAGAGACGCGGGAGATCGCCAAAATGTTTTCAGCCACCTGCTGAAAGTGTGCCGGCCGCAGAACGGCGATGCGGAAGAATTCCGGAATATGCTCAAGGCAAGACAAATCAAACCGAAACGTCTGCTGGAAGCGGCGATGTATTCTCCGGCGTGGCTGGAGATTGTCGGCGAGTATTTGAACATTCCGGAATTGCCGCTGGCCGGATGGTATTTCCACGCCCACGTCAACGAGAATTTCAGCGCGGAAAAGGAGACGGCGGTTGCCCGGTATTCGTCGATTTCGCCACAGGAATTCAACGACGGAGCGTTCGACATCGACTGGTTCCATGAGGCTTACAACGCGGTCGGGCCGGAAATGTTCTCCCGGCTCTACGACGCGGCAAAGTATATTTCCAGCGGGGCCAATCACCGAAGAAGCCAGATTTTTGCCGATGCCGCCCTCGGAAAACTTTCCGAAGCCGAAGTAGAGGAGAAGATCAAGACCAAACGCAACAAGGAATACGTCATGGCCTACGGTATTCTGCCGGGCAAAGCAAACGATTTCCCGCGCCGTTACGAGAACTTGATGAAGTTCAAAAAGGAAAGCCGTCAGTTCGGCGGACAGCGGCAGGCAAGCGAAAAACTTGCGGTGGAAATCGCCGTCGCCAACCTCGCCCGGACCGCAGGATTCAACGACGTGAATCGCTTCCTCTGGCGCATGGAGGCGGCCAAACTCGACGAATGGAACGCCCTCTTTGCTCCGCACGAAGTGGACGGCGTGACGCTTTCCCTCGCCATTGATTCCGACGGACGCGCCGAAATCCGGGCTAAAAAGGCCGAAAAAGAGTTGAAATCCATCCCCGCATCACTCAAGAAAGACGCCTATGTGCTGGAACTGCAAAGCGCAGTAAAATCCTTGCGCGACCAGCACTCCCGTGCGAGAAAATCGTTGGAAGAGGCGATGATCCGCGAAGATGTTTTTGAATATGCCGAAGTGCGTGAACTGATGTCGAATCCGGTTCTCGGGCCGTTGGCGTCGAAGCTCCTGTGGCAGGCCGGCGACACCATTGATTTCTTTGAAAAACTGCCGGAAACGCCCTTGAAAATCGCTCATCCGACCGGCCTGCTCCGCTCCGGGCGCTGGGCGGAATTCCAGCGTCTCGCCGTGGAACGCAAACTGGTTCAACCGTTTAAGCAGATCTTCCGCGAACTCTATACGCTGAACGCCGATGAAAAACTTGACGGCATGAAGTCCGCCCGCTATTCGGGGAATCAGGTCATGCCGAAAAAAGCTGTGGCGTTGCTTCGGACGCGCGGCTGGACGGTTGATATGGATGAAGGCTTGCAGAAAGTTTTCCACAGACAGAATCTGATTGCCAAAATTTACGCGATGGCCGACTGGTTTTCTCCTGCCGAAGTGGAGCCTCCGACGCTGGAATATGTTCTCTTTGAACATCGCCGCACCCGGGAAATCATTCCGCTCGAAAAGATTGTACCGGTTCTGTTCTCGGAAGTGATGCGCGATCTTGATCTGATGGTGAGTGTCGCGCATGCCGGCGGAGTCGATCCGGAGGCGAGCCATTCGACCGTTGAAATGCGTGCCGCGCTCATTCGCACAATGCTGCCGTTCTTCAAACTTGACAATGTCCGGATCGAAAAGAGCCATGCGTTCATCACAGGTAAATTCGGAGAGTACACGGTTCATCTGGGAAGTGGTGTCTGCCACAAACAGGCGTCCGGGATGCTGAATATCCTTCCGGTACATTCGCAGACGCGCGGCCGGATCTTCCTGCCGTTTGCCGACGACGATCCCAAAACGGCCGAAGTCCTGACCAAAATTCTCTTCCTCGCCGAAGACGACAAGATCAAAGATCCTTCCATTCTCGAGCAGATCAAAGGAGGTGCGGAATGAAGTCTCACGCAACGTTGAAAGGAATCATATCATGTTGATGAAAATTGTTCTTCCGATTGTCGCCGCTCTCTGCTGCTGGTGGTTGGTTCTGACATACTGGAAACGCCGCTTGAAAAAACAGTTGACAAGAGCGATTACCGGAATTGCCGCGCTGCCGCTGAACCTCATCCCCGACATTGCCGCCGGATTCGCACGCTTTGTGAAGGACGTGCATGGAAAGGATCTGACATCCATGGATTACTATCAGCAACTTGATTATGTGCTGAAAAACCTGCTCCGGCTCTGGCGTCCGGAAATCTCATCCTATATCCATGCTCCGGGCAGTGAAGACATGGGGAAAGGCCTGACACTTCTTGCCGCCGGAGCTTATCTTGGCGAGCTTGTGCGCGTCCGGCAAACGGCGCAATGGAAAAAAAACGCCGATGATTCGATGCTGCCGCCTTATCTTGAGGTAACGTGTACCGATGATAACGTGATTCCCTGCAATCCCTTTGAAATGGTGCTTGCCTCCGTTTCGGAAGGAAAAACAGTCGAGGCTATCGGTGACCTGCTTCTGTTCGAATCGCGGGAAATCATGGACAATTACATCCGGACGTTTCAAAGCGGCAACGTCTATTCGCCGGAGGAGGCGGAAGCCTTTGACCGGTATGTGGAAAAAACATTCGGAAAAATCCGGCAGGTTTTTCACGAGAAAAACTCCCCGGGAATGCACATCGACGTGTATATCATTGAACCCTCTGAAGCGTATCCGGCGGTTCGTCTGCTGACCTGCGGCATGGGCGCCCGGGTCATGGAAATCGAGGAGGAGTTTCGCAAGGTGTGTCCCGACCGGCTGGAACTGATGATCGACCTGCCGACAGACTGGCCGCTTGAAATGGAATCGCTTCGGGACGAACGAAACTTCTGGCCGATCCGCATATTGAAAATTCTCGCGCGTTTCCCGTGGGACAATGAAACCTGGCTGGGATTCGGGCATACCATTCCGTGGCCGGAACCGTTTGCCGAAAATACAAAACTGACCGGCGTTCTGCTGGGATTGCCCGCTGTGAACACGCTGGAGGAGTCCGAAATCGAGGTCTCCCCCGGAAAGAAGGTACAGATTTTTCAGGTGATTCCCATCTATCAGGAGGAGATGGATTACAAAGTGGAAAATGATGCGGATAAACTCTTTGAACTCTGGGGTGATTCATTCAGCTACGTAGTCGATCCGCAACGCAAAAACGGCGTGACGGGGGCATGACCGGGTGAGTGAATCCGATTCCAACTGAAACAGAGGCGGGCGGGAAAATGCGTGGACGTCAGGACGCTGATTTGCAGGAGATGGCTGAATAATGAAATTTGACAAGAAACATTTTTTTTCTCTCTTTCGACGAAAAAAAACGAAAGTCCTGACATTAAAAACAATGTTCCCATGTTGCGTCAGAAATGCCATTTCTTTCGGTTTTGTGCTGTTGGCATTCGTGACGCTGCCCGCCGGGTGCTACCTGTTAGAATCATGGCTGCCTCAGGAAAAGAATAATGCAATCCTTCTCTTACAGATGCTTATTCTGCTCCTGCCGCTTGCTGCAGCAGGGAGTGCATGTGGAATTGCATTCATCACTGCCGATCAACAGAATGATTTTCTTGCGCAGGCGGCCAGGGAACGAAATCGGCCTCTCCCCAAATGGGATGACTTCTGCTTGTACCTGCCGGGAATCCGTTACTGGTTTCTCTACCGCCATCTTGCCGGGGAGCTTCCCGGAACCTCGCGCCGGCGGCTGTGGGTAATGCTGATAAGCGCGGCGTTTTTCTGGATCAGCTGGATTTTCATCGGGCCGTTGAGTCCGATCCCATTTTGTGCGCTTGCTGTAAGCATCGGTTTCTGGCTCGGAATTGCCCGGCGCATCGCGGGAGTGCCGATGCAGAAAAAAGAGCGACTCGGCTGGATGCTGCTCCTCGGTTGTTTTCTCGTCTCCACGTTGGCCGGATATCTTCTGTTCTACCAGGGAAAAGGAGAATTGAAAGTGGAAGGACAGCTACTCCGGAATGCAGGAATTCCCACCAACCGGGAGAAATTGGAACAACATTTTTACCAAGGCAGAACTCCCAATGCGGAATTCGGGAAACTCGTGGATCGCAACTCCGACTACAACATCAAAAAAGGTTCGGAATGTCTGGAATCCGCTTCCATGTATTATAATTTGCCGGAGAGCAAACGCAGGAAAATCAAAACATATCTTACCGGAGAACTCTGTCAGGAGGATTTCAAAAACATTGATGCACTGATTGAATCCGGCGATAGCCTGAAATACAAAATGTGTTTTCCGAATGATTATCTGACACAGACTTTAATGCCGCATCTGAATTATTATCGTACTGTAATGAGGTATTTCTCTTCACGGATCATTGTTGCTCTGGAGGATAAAAATCCTTCGGAAGCCATGCGGCTTTTCCGTTTGGCAGACAAATTTCAAGAAAATGTATTGCAAGGCGATTTCTGGATCGGCGCGTTGGTAGCCATCTCTTGTGAACATATTCGGAGCGAAACCATCGGTGCAATGCTGGGAAGCGGTTTTTTGTCTGATGACAATCTTTCAGAAATACAGGATTTGAATCACAACCGGGAGGCAAAAATACGAAATGCAATGCGATATGGTTTGCGCGCTGAAGCGTATCTGGTGATTGAGACCGTTATGCGTCTGCTTGTTCCATATCCGAAAATAATGTCAGAGATCCAATATGATGGACAGTGGCAATATGAGAAGCCGTTGTTGCGTTTTCTGTTTCGCGGCAATACAACTGTTTTCCCTACACCGCCATGCCTGTGGACAGAGGCCATTCAACAGCGCTATTTGCTTTATGCCATGCGTCACCAGCGGGCGGTGATACGGTATTTCGACGATCCGACTTCACAACGCGAATTTTTGCGTACTGATC
>CALXNS010000033.1 GCA_944389815.1 uncultured Victivallis sp.
ACAAGAAAGGCCTCTTGAACCTTTTGAAATCCGAAAAAAGAGAGGAAATTACTGAATTTGTAGTTTCCTCATTGAAATAGAAGTATTTAACATTGTCATAAAATGAAAATTTTTGACAAAAGCCATCTTTCAAACAGGAGAAAAAAAATGAAAACACCGGCCATCTGCGCTCTTTTCTTCACACTGCTGACCGGCGGAGCGGCGAATCCGCTTCAGCAGGAGATTGACCTGGCGATCGCCCGAGGAGAAAAACAGATTCGACTGAAACAGCGGCAATACCGGTGCGACTCCCGCCTGGAACTGAAGAAACTTGACGGCGTGACCATCGACGGCAACGGCGCCGAATTGATCCGCACCACCTTGTCGGCGGGCGGCATTCTGATCTCCGGCTGCCGGGGTCTGACATTGAAGAATTTAACCCTCGATTTTGATCCGCTGCCCTTCACCCAGGGACGAATCACCCGGATTCAGGGAAATCAGGTGCACTTTCAGATCGATCGTGGATATCCCCGTCTGACGCCGCCCTACGCGGTAAGGCAGATAAATTTCTTCGAAGCGGATGGAGTACGCTGGAAACGTCTGCGCAACGGCGACGTCTACGGGCCGACCCATATCGTTTCGTCCGATTCAGGGTACTGCGTTTTCGCCCGCGTGCCCGAAGAGCTGGAGCGGGGAGACCGGATCATTCTCAACATCAGGTCCAGCTTCGGAATCATGATTGAACGCAGCGGCGGCACCACCCTCTCCGACCTGCGCATCTGGAGTGCTCCCGGTGTTGCCGTTCTCGGCCGCTTCAATCTGGGCGGGGACCTCTTCCGACGCATCGTCATTGAACGGGGGCCGGCTCCGTCGGAGCAGGCGGCGCCACGATTGATTTCCACCAGCGCCGACGGTCTCAACTACGCCTTCTCCCGCCCGGGAATCCGGCTCGAACAGTGCGATTTCTCCTATATGGGGGACGACTCGGTCAACTTTCACTCCGTCGCACTGCCGATCGCGTATCGAAAAAACGGGCGCACTCTCGACGTACTGCGGCAATTCGGTCGGGAAAGCTTTCCGGAAACAGTCTGTGCCGGAGACCGGGTCCGCCTGCTCTCCGCGGGAACATACGAAGTGAAGGCGGAGGCGAAAATCGCCGGCTTCAAACTCTCCCCCCGCAACTACCGGATTGCGGATGTCAACCGGTTCTATCAGCGGAACTGGAACCGTGCCGCCGGAAAATTCACAGCCTATGAGGTGACGCTCGATCGCGACCTGGAATTTTCCGACGGCGATTTTCTCGATCTGCCGGGACTGGCGGTCTCTGACTTCACGATCCGCGACAATTACTTTCACGACCACCGTGCCCGGGGGCTCCGGATCATGTCCTCGGATGGAGTGATAGAAAACAATCGGATCGAACGGACGAAATCCGCCGCAATCTCCGTCGGCTGCGAATACGGTTACTGGCGGGAAGCCGGATGGGTGAAGAACATCATCATCCGCAACAACCGTCTGAAGCAGATCGGCCGCGGTTCCATGACCACTCCCGACAGCTACACGCCCGGCGCCATCTCCGTCTTCGCCAAATTGGAGGACTACAGCGGCTCCTGCCGCGGAAACCGCAACATTCTGATCGAGAAAAATTCGATCAACGGTTCGGAAGGCGCCGGGATATTCGTCTTCCGGGGAGACGGGATCACCATCCGCGGCAATCAGCTGGAGAAGGTGCTGCAGGACAAACGCGGCGGCGGCAATGCCTTCCCGTTCGGCACGCCGGACGACATCTGGGTTGCAGATTCCGCCGTCACCCTGCAGTGAGCAGCCGGAATCCTCTGTCGCCACCGCTCGGGCGAAGAGTTTCCTGACGAACGGCTCATTCCTACCGCTCCGGAGAATTCACCGGGTGATGACGCAGGTTCCGCTCCGGTCACAAAGCGGAACCTTCGCCACATTCCGCCCGAGTTTCCGTTCAAACCTCGCAACGGCTTCCGCCACACCGGCAAGACGGCTGTTGTAATCATGGATCAACAGATAACCACCCGGACTGAGCCGGGGATAAAAGAACTCCAGTCCGGCGAGAGTTGACTGCTCGAAATCAACGTCGATTGACACCAGCGCAAAATGCTCCTCCACCCCGGCGGCGGTTCCCGGAAATATCCCCGGCCGGAGAATGACCTGCTCCGGAGCGGTCATTTTCTCCAGAACCGTCTGAATTGAAGTTCTTTTGAACGCTTCGACAAAGGCGGCGTTGCAATTGTGCTTGCCCATCTCTTCCGCCGCCTCGTCAGTCTCAAACCCGGAAAACGTGTCAAACAGATAAAGCTTCCGGTCGGGCAAGGAACTGTTGAGCAGCGCGGCAAATTCTCCACGGAAAACGCCGAGTTCAGCAAGGTTTCCTTCGATTCGATTCCTGCGTATCTCTTCGGTGATCAGTTCCAGAGTCTTGGTTCGCACGTAGTCATCCCGGTAAAGTCCGGACTCTCGAAATTGATTCTTCCCGTCGAGCTCTTCAATCTCCACAGTGGGGATCAGATGGTAGCGGGACCGGATGATCTGCGTATATTCGGCACCGAGAACACGTTCCATCAGCGCATAATCGGTGTTGCGATCCCTGAAATCGACCCCGTTGAAGCAGTAGATCATCTTTTGGGAGTCGATCCCGAGCTCACGACACTGGGCCTCGATCTCTGCTGCCGCGCTGCAGGCAACGACCACCGCGTCATAGGAACGTTGAAGAAGTCCTTCCGGACGAATCACCGGTTTCCCGAGATGCGACAATTTTGCCGCATCGTTATCGACGAATCCTGTAATCACATCGAGTGACATGTGGAAATCCAGCAGATTTCCCAACGCCCGTCCAGTTCCCCACACATAAATATTCATCGTCTACATATTGCCGTTTCATTCACTTCATTAATAGATAAATTAGACGATTTTTTTAAAAAATTCAAGATATAATGCGATAAAATCTGATTATTTTTCGTGCTTTTCATTTCAGTAATTATATGATAGACTTAAATTTTTATTAATAAAGTCGGCAGGCGTTTTCCCCGGGCATTTTCTGCGGCGGAAAAGTTGCCGACCGGAATGGTGGATCCCGACGGAAGAGTTGCCCCCCTCCCCCTGTCCGGGACACCGCAGGGGGCACAGAACGTACCGGAGTTTTTTCCCCAGGAATCCCGTTCTCCCGGCCGAAACGCGGCGATATCTTCACCACCAGCGGATTTTTTCAAAAAAACTTCGTTTTACACTGGATTTTCGATCTGATGTGAAGTATAATTTTATATAAAATAATTGAACTTCATAATATGAAATACAAGAGATGATCAAAGTACTTACCAAAACGCTGTCGGTGCTGGAAGCGCTGGCGATTGCGTCGCCGTATCCTCGCCGGATCTCCGAGCTGGCGGAGGAGTTCGGCATCAACGCCGCCACCTGCGCCCGCATCCTCAGGGAGCTGGTCGATACCGGTTACGCAGTGCAGATCTCCCGGCAGGACGGCTACGCCGCCGGTCCCCGGGCATGGACCTTTGCGCAGCAGATCCGCTACCGCGAACGGTTGATCCATGCCGCCGCTCCGATCATCGAACAGACGGCCAGGGAACTCGGCGCCTCGGTTCTGCTGACCGAGCGGCATGGCGCGGAACGTTACATTCTGCTCCATGAGAACCGCTGCCGCAAGCTGGACATTCAGCTGGAACAGCTCAGCTACCGTGATCTTTTCAGTACCGCGACCGGTCTCATGCTGACCGCCTGCGCCCCCGCGGAGGAACAGGAGGAACTCATCGCCGCCTATCCCGGCGAGACCGGTTTTCTGCTGGAGGAATCGCACCTCCGGGAACAGCTCAACGCCATCCGCCGGGCACGCGAATGCTCCTTCCGGAAAAACGAACAGGGCATCGCCGCCTTCCCCGTCTTCCGCAACCGCACTCCGGTCGCGGTGCTCGGCGGTTCGGTCGCGGTGGAGGACTTCATCGATCCCTACCGGGAAAAATTTCTCACCGCGCTGCGCCATGCAGCGGAGACCATTTCAAAATCCATCTCCATCACCAAAACAATCGGGTAAAACGCATGGAAAACATCACAGGAAAAGTTGCTCTGGTCACCGGCGCTTCGCAGGGACTCGGGCGGGTCATCGCCCTCGAACTGGCCAAGGCTGGATGCAGGGTCATCGTCAACTACGCCAATCATTCCGGCAACGCCGAAAAGGTGGTTGCGGAAATCGTCGCCGCAGGCGGTGCGGCGGAACCGTTCCGCTGCGACGTCTCCGACGAACCGGCGGTCCGCGCCATGTTCGCCGCGTTGGAAGAGCGCTTCGGCGGCGTCGACATTCTGGTCAACAACGCCCGGATCGATCCCTGGCGGCGGGAAGCGTCGATGAGCGAAGGCGAATGGTTTGACCGAGTGCTGTCGATCAACCTCAAGGGAGCGCTGCTCACCTCGGTCGCCTTCATGCCGAAGGCGATGGAGCGCCGTTACGGCCGGATCGTCAACATTTCGAGCGTGCGCGCCTTCCGCGCGGCCGAGCCGAACATGATCGCCTACGGCGTCTCGAAGCTCGGCATGCACGGGCTCACCCGTGCCTTCGCCGAACAGGGGGCCCCCTTCAACGTCACCTGCAATACTGTCGCGCCCGGCATGATCCTCACCGAAAACATCGCAAAGCGGCTGACGCCGGAGAAGTACGCCGAAGAGTGTTCCGCCATTCCGATGCGGCGCGGCGGCACCGCGGAAGAGATTGCCGACGCGGTGCTCTTCCCGATCCGCAACGGCTACGTCACCGGTGAAACGATCAACATCAACGGCGGCATGTACTACGCCCCCTAGAAATTCCGGAAGGTCATCATGAAGATCACAAAAGTCAAAACCTTTCTCTGCAACTGTTTCCGCACCAACTGGGTCTTCGTCAAGATCGAAACCGACGCCGGCCTGCACGGCTGGGGCGAAGCCACCCTCGAATACAAGGAGCCCACCGTCGCGGCGGCGATTCACGATCTGGAATACTATCTGATCGGCAGCGATCCGGGGAACATCGAGAAGTTCCGCCACGACTGCTACCGCGACGCCTACTGGCGGGGCGGCCCGGTGCTGATGAGCGCCCTCGCCGGCGTCGAAACCGCGCTCTGGGACATCAAGGGCAAGGCGCTCGGCGTGCCGGTCTACGAACTCTTCGGCGGCAAGGTCCGCGATGCGGTTCCGATCTACGTCAACGGCTGGTTCGCCCCGGCGAAAACGCCGGATGAATTCGCCGAAAAAGCGCTCGAAGTGCGCCGCAACCGCT
>CALXNS010000034.1 GCA_944389815.1 uncultured Victivallis sp.
AATTGACGCAAACGCTCACCCGGCTGCAACGCGAAACCAATGATCTGCAAACCTCCAACCGCGCTCTCGAGCGCCGGATTAAACTCACGCAAATCGCACAGCAGAAAGAAACCCGGCTTCTCTCGGAAGAGTCACTCGATAATCAAAAACGGCAAAAAGAGCTCCACAATGAACTCCTGAAACTGGAACGGGAAAATCAACGACTGAAGAATGCCATCCAGAACCGCCGGCCGCGGCAGTTGACCTTCTCATACGAAGATGCCACAAGCCTCGCCCCCTACTGGATGCTCATGTGCGACAACACCCTTTACCGCATCGGTCCGATGAACGAGCGCGAATATCCGATTCCGGATGTGGTTCAGACCACCGCGGCGAACGGAACACTTTTCGCCTACACGCCGCGTTCCGGATTCAAAGTCGGCGCCAGACCGACCGGGGAACTGGAATATATCTTCCGGGAGATCAATCCGAAACGGTATTTCATTGACGTATTCCTTTCTCCGGAAAGTTTCGACACCTTCATCGCCTTGAAAGAGTATCTTCGGGAACACGCCTTTCAGGTCAACTGGCATTTCACCAACAATAAACGCGCTCTGCTGCGCAGCGCCGTCAATCCGGATTACCAGGCGTCAAAATGAAACAATTTCTTCGCTCGACATCGCAAATATTCTCCTTTTACAGCGTCCTGTTGCCGCTGCTCTTCCTCCTCCTGCTCGCCGGCTGCGACGATCCCGGACCAGAACCGAAACCCGAACCGAAACCAGAAGCGCCCTGTCAGGAACAATCCGAACCCCAGCAGCAGCCCGCCGCCGCACCCGACGAAGAAAACGCCGACAAACCGGCGCAAAACGCCCCGAGCGCTTCTGACGCACCCAAACCCGCCGACAAACCGGCGACCGGTGAAAAACCAGGTAAAAAACCGGGAGAGAAGCCGGGAGAGAAACCAACTCAAACGCCTTCCTCTTCCGGCACCTCCCCCCGTCCGGCAACGTCCGCTCCGGCAAATGCTTCAGGTTCCGGAAACGGCGGCGGTGGCGGCGGCGGCGGTTCGGGCGCGCCCCCGCCGCCGGATGACATTCTGCCGCCGCCGGAAAATGAAGATGAACTCCTGCTGGAAGCCGCCGCCACCGCAGTCCGCGGTCTACTCAAAAACCCGGAAAGTGCCGTATTCCCCGCTCCCGGCAGCAGTTCAATCCGTATCCGACACAAAGATGATCACCTTACTGCCGTCGAGGGAGAAGTGACGGCACAACAGCCGTCCGGAGAGAAAGTTACGCTTGAATTCCGCTGTCGGGTTCTGCGGATCAACGGCGTCTATTACGAGGCGGAAGTTGAATTTCTGGAGGAATGATTCATGCAAAGCGAATGCCCGTTCTGCCGCACCATGCAGGATGTCCCCGAGGAACTTCTCGGGCGCGAAAGCCGCTGCAGTTGCTGCGGCGCTCAATTCATCGTCCGTTTTCACGGACAACCACCGCAACGCCGGAACAAAAGCAAATCTCCGTTTCGGAAATGTCTTGCAGCCCTGACAATTCTGCTTCTGCTCGGCATCGCCGCCGCCGGAATCGCCGTCTATTTTCTCGACCCCGAACTCTTCCGGCCGGAAACCAAAGAACCGCCGCCGGCAATTTCCGGCTCGCAGGAGGCCGCGCCATTTCCCGCATCGCTTCTGGCCGCGGTGGAAACCGATGACCTGGTCTCGTTTCAGACCGAATTCCGAAAAGCCGGGTTCTCACCCGACCGCCGCGACCACGAAGGTCTTACGCTCCTGATGCGCGCCGCCGATGCCGGAGCGGAGAACATCGCATTGCTGCTGCTCCGACAACACGCCTCCCCGGAACTTACCGATCCCGAGGGAAAAACCGCACTCGTCCGCGCCGCGGAAAACGGAAATCCCGCCATGATCGAAACGTTGATCCGGGGCGGCGCCGATCTCAATGCCGGCGCCTCTTCCGGAAAAACCGCTCTTGCCGCCGCCATCGAACGGGAGGATACGGTTCTCCTTGAAACCCTGATCCATTTCGGCGCCGCCCTCTGGGCGGGCGCCAGTCAGGGCAATCCGCCGTTGATTCAGGCCGCCGCCCGGAATTTCAAGCCGGGAATCAAAATCCTCCTCAACGCCAACGCCGATCCCGCGACAACCGACGCCAAAGGCGAGAATCTGCTCTTTTACGCAATCCACGCCGAAGATCCCGAACTTCTGGAAACCGCCCTGCGCGCCGGAACACCGGTGAATCAGACCAATACCGCCGGAGAAACACCCCTCATCGCCGCACTCAATGCCAAACTCGAATCCTTCGCTTTCCGACTGCTCGCAGCCGGCGCCGATCCCGGACGCGCGGACGACCGGTTCCATCTGCTGATCGCCGCGGCTGATTTTCCGCAACTGCTGGAAAAACTCCTCGCGCAGATTCCGGAAAAGATCAACACCCCCGGCCCCGACGACGCCCCCCCGATCGTCGCCGCCATCCGGCTCGGCAATGTTCAGAGCGCGGCTCTGCTGCTGAAAAACGGCGCCGAACTGAAATTGACCGGCAACGCCGCAAACGATCCGGTCACTGGTGCAATCTCATCCGGCAGCGTCGAAATGTTCGACTGGCTGCAACAGCATCTGGAGCTCCCGCAGCAACGTCTCGATCAGGCACTCGTTGAAGCGGCCCGGATCGGCAACGCGCAGATGGTTCAAAAATTACTGCAGCTCAATGCCGATCCGATCGCCGTTTCGCCATCCGCCCTGGACGTCGCCACTGCCGCCGGATTCGAACGCTGCGTTGCGGTATTGCAGAAACCGACCCGGGACGCAACGGAAAAACGCGACCGTGAAATGATTCAAACCGCCATCAAACAGATTTCACCGCAGACTCCGGGCGAGTCGCTGCAACTCCTGGAAAAAGCTGCAGAAAAGCTGCAGAATTGCGAACTTCCTGAAATGCAAACCTTCCAAATCGCTCTCGGGCGATACCGCACACTCGCCCAGGAATATGACAAAGAAAATCTGCAACGCGTGATCGACCGAAGCCGGCACCTGGACAATGACGACGCATTCCATCAACTGGCCATCGCGATCCGCCGTTACCCCCGCGCACCACAGCTGGAGGCGGCGAAAAACATCTGCAACAAATTCCAGACCGACACTCCGGAAAAGAAATCCGAATATGAAGAGTTCCTCAAACAACTCGACTCCATCACCGCCATGAACAGCGAAAACATCGCCGAGGAAGTAACCACGTTTCTCAACGCCTGGCTGAACGATCTCAAACTCAAGATCAATACCGATCGTTACTGGGCATCCAAATCATTGATGACCAACCTCCCGGAACTGGAATCCTGGACCCCCCCAAAACCGAAAGATAAAAACTGGAATGCTTTCGAGACCACGGTTCAACTGCAGGCCCGCGTCAAACCCGCACGCGGCGGTTCGGAGCTTCGCATCTACAACATCAAACTGCAACGGGCCACGGACACACTCCAGTGGCAGATTCTTACCGTGGAAAACGCAATTTAACCTGATACGACTCCGGAAACGCTTGCAAAAGATCATTCGTCACGGTATATTAATTCCATTCATACGCAGACGGGCAACCGGTTCGTTCGCCGGTGTATTGATATGATATTTTGCAACGGATATTCATCAAAATGGAAGAACTGCCCGAAAATCCGCTTAAAAATCTGCCGCGCCGCAGGGTATTATGGCTGCTCTTCTTTCATTTCTTAAAAATCGCCACATTCGTCGTCGGCGGCGGCTACGCGATCATTCTTGCGGCGGAACGCATTTTCGTGGAACGACTTAAATGGCTTACGCAGCAGGAGCTCTTCGACGGAATCGCCCTTTTCCAGACCGTTCCCGGATTGATGGCGGGCAATACCGCAGTCTACATCGGTTATCGGGCGGCGGGATATCCGGGCGCACTGGCGGCGCTCTCCGGAGTCGCCCTGCCCTCGTTCGTAATCATCACGCTCATCGCGCTGGGATTTTCCGCATTGCCGCTCGACAACGTCTATGTGCAGGGAGCATTCGTCGGGGCGCGTTCGGCACTCGGAGGGTTGACGCTCGCGGCAATCATTAAATTGTGGAAAAGTTCGAAGGTCGATCTTTTCTGGTTCGTCATCGCCTTCGGCTGCCTGGCTGGAGTGTTGCTCAGTTCATGGAATCCTGCCTGGTTCCTCCTGGCGGGCGCGGTCGCGGGAACGGTGCGCACTTACCTGGGAATGTTGTTTGCCCTGAGACACCGGAGAAATTGAGGAAACATCATGGTATATTTGACCATTTTTCTCACCTTCGTTTACTACGGATGTCTCTGCTTCGGCGGCGGCAGCGCCCTCGTGCCGATTTATATTGAGGATCTCGTCAACAACCGCCACTGGATGACGCTGGAGGAATTCGGAAATCTGATCGCCATCTCCCAGATGACCCCGGGACCGATCGGCGTCAACGCGGCCACTTTTTTCGGTTATCAATACGGAGGAATTTTCGGCGGTTTTCTCGCCACCTGCGGCCTGCTGCTCGTACCGTTTTTCCTGATGATCCTCGTGGTGCGTTCCCTCGACCGCTGGTCGCAGACCAGACTGGTCAACGGCATCATGGACGGATTGCGTCCAGCGGTTTTCGGCATGATTGTTGCATCGCTGGTCATCTATCTCGGGCTCTCGGTGTTCACCGAACCGATCCCGTGGGACAAAATCCTGCGCTGGAAACCCGAACTTCCACCTTCATTCTCCATCAATCCAGCGGCATTGATATTGTTCATCATTTCAACAATTCTCTTCGCCAGAACCAGAATCGCGATCATCACGGTAATTTTTCTCTCCGCGCTGGCGGGAGCGTTCTTCTGCCGATGAGAACGGTCGCGCCTGTCACTCCGAGTGCCTTCACATTCCATTGCAGAAAACTCACATGCAGAAAACTCACACCGGAGGAAGTCCGGCTCCGATTCCGGCATTGAGCTTCTCCTGCAGCTCGCGATATTGTTCCGGTTCGAGAACCAGTCGATGAGCCAACAGCAGACTCAACGATTCATCCATCATTTTCACGACATTGCAACTGCTGCTCAACAAGCTCGGACGGGCAATCTTCAAAAACGCCTCCAGCTTCTCCGGTACCGTTCCTGCCGGTGGCTGATAGGCCGGCATTGCCGGAATTTCCCGGCAATATTCACCGCAGGCCTCAGCAGTCAGCATCCGCTCCAGCAATGCAAAGCGTTCTCCGACCCGCGCCCCCGCAGTCAAACCGATTCCGCACACCGACAATGATGACGCCCGCCTTTTCCTGCCGGGCAGCGTCACCACACCCCAATCCTCACGCGGCATCCTTTCGCACAGCAGCCGATAATCGGTGCCTTCGCCAATCAACATCGCCGTCCGATCGCAAGCGAGAAGATCGACCAGCGCGCTGCGGGGATCATTCCGCCGCAGCGAACAGGTGCCGGGATGCGAGAAAATTCGGGAAAAGAAATCCAGGGCTTCACGGGCCGCCGGATCGTCATAAATCACGCAGTTGCCGTTACGATCAAGAAACTCCGCATCATTCTGAAAGAGAAATGGGATGTAACTATTCAATGTGAAAATGACACTCAGCGCATAATTGACGATCTGCTCCTCCCGCCGAACCGTCAACTTATCCAGATGATTCCAGAGATCTTCCCAGCTCCAATCCGCCGTCGGTTCCGCCAGCCCGAACCGCCGGAACAGCCGTCGATTGAAAAACAGCATCGCCGTGCTGAACGTCACCGGCAGCGCGTATAATTTCCCGTACCACCGGAATGCACGCAACACTTCCGCAGGAAAATGTTCCCTTTTCAGCACTGTGGATTTTTCCAGCCACTCATCCAGCGGCAGCAGAGCCCGGCGTTGCGCAAGATGCGGCAACTGACCCTCATCAACCGCCGCAAAACCAATCTGTTTTTCACTGCCCCGCCCGAGCCGGGAAATCCATTCCATATATTCCGGATTATCCTTGTACTCCGCCGACGGAAGATTCTGCAGCTCAACCTCCGGCGTCACCCGCTGCAGAAAACGCTCCGTCGCCAGAGGCGGCAGCACGCAGAGCCAGTTGTAAAAATAAAATGCCGCCGATTCCGGCTGCCAGACTCCGGCAACAAAGGTACCGGCACCTGGCTTCATCTCCAGTTCGCCGTTCTCGGACAGTTGTCGGTATACTGAATGACATACCGCGAAACTTACTCCATATTCCGCAGCCAGCTCCCGCGCAGACGGCAGCCGCTCTCCCGGGCGCAGGGTTTGATTACGAATCTTTTCGCGGATTTCCTGAATAATCCGTCGAGTCATAGGTATTGCGTTTTTTTCACGTACCATGTTAATTTCAGCTCCTGGTTTTCTTTATTTTATTATATCACAATATATCACATTTGTCAAGTGATTTATTTTTTAAAATTATTTTTTATTTCACTATTGGATATTGATTTTTTTGTGATATAATATTATCAAAACAAAGGCCGTAACAATCCCATCATTACTGAAAGGTTTGTGCAATGCAAAGACAAAATCTCCATCCACGAAACGTAATCTCCTCAACATCCGCCTCCCCCTGCCCGACGAAAGGCCGTCGCAATTTCACATTGATCGAATTGCTCGTTGTAATTGTGATCATCGCCATCCTTGCCTCAATGCTGCTTCCGGCGTTGAACCAGGCTCGGGAAAAAGCACATCAAGCCAGTTGCACCGGGGCTCTGAAACAACTCGGTCTGGCCGGTTGTACCTATTTGAATGATAATCGCGGCATGAGCATTCCGATCCTCGGAAAGGACTGGCTCTATTGGGCCGATCAACAATCAGTACGCAGTTATCTCGGCATCGGCACGGTGGACACCTCTGAGAGCAACTGGCAGGCGGAATCGCGCAACTTTCCCTCCGGATTGATCTGCCCGAGCGCAATCCGGGCTCAAACTCCTGACGATACCGGGAAACGCAACGTCATGAATGCATACGGCATCAACGCCCCGCGCGACGACTCCTGGTATCGAACCTATGACGGGTTCAACTCCGCCCGTCTGAAAACGCCGTCCCGTTTGATGGCGTTCTGCGATGCGACCGACAACCGCGCCTTCCGCTGGAGCAGCAACACGTCGCAGAATTCATGGATTCTCTACGGCGACACTGCCGGACGCTGCGGCGCGGCCGGACGCCATTCGCTGCGGATCAACGTCGCCTACATGGATGGTCACGCGGGAACCGTTTCCTACGGTGAGATCATTTACACGGAGACGCCGGAATTCTGGCTCGACGACAACGCCTACGTGATGATCCAATAATAATTTTGATGATAACATGATGACATCGCATTCATTTCTACGTCATGCACCGGAGGTTCTGCGGCTCCATCAGGCGTTGCGGGCACTGCTCCTGACACTGCTTGGGCTGTCCATTTCCTCCGTCCGTGCGGAAATGGCCCCCTGGGTGCCGGAACCGCTGAAGATTGAACAACGCAAATTCATTTCGCCCGCGGAGGTGAAGATCCGGTTCGGAGAAGAATTCCGTCCGATGGCGACGGTTGCGATCCGCAATATGGGTGGAGAATGGAAATTCTCCGGAGTGGAAACTTCCCCCGTCCCCTTCCCC
The DNA here is from genome assembly GCA_944389815.1 of uncultured Victivallis sp. Taxonomy (GTDB): domain Bacteria; phylum Verrucomicrobiota; class Lentisphaeria; order Victivallales; family Victivallaceae; genus Victivallis. Next base: position 7,576 of record CALXNS010000034.1, read on the forward strand.
GTTGAATCGGATCAGCCGGCATTCGCCCGCCCGGATTTTGATGATTCCGCCTGGGGAACAATTCAGGTGCCTCGCAACTGGTATGCGGATGAACGCTTCAGTTATGATAAATTCCTCAATTCATCCGGAACCGCGACATCCGAAGGGAATAATTTCTTCCGAGGCTGGTACCGGCGAACATTCGACTTAAAACCAGAAGAGTGTTCCTCTCGACGCATTTTGCTGGATTTCGATGCGATCGGCTACGAAGGAACCGTGTTCGTCAACGGCCGGAAAATCGGTGTCGCCCACGGAGAATTCGTTCCGACGCGGTTCGACATCACCGACGCAGTGCAACCGGGACGAAACACGCTCGCCGTCCGAGTTCTGACCGATTTCCGGCCAATTGGTCAAAGGGGGTTCAAAGTCAGTCACACCTACGGAGCCGCCTGGAGTCCACGTCATATCAAAGGCGGCATCTGGCAGCCGGTCACATTGCGGATCGAACCGGAGATCCGATTTGAAAATATCCGCATCGCCACCCATGTCTCATCTGGAAAAATCGAAATTCAGGGAGAAGTGGAAAACCACACCGGAGTCGAACAAACCCGCGTCATCACCGCTTTCATCACCGACGCCGCAGCCGAGTCCGCCAATCAGGAAAATACGCGTCACACAATTGCAACGCTCCGACTTAAACCCGGCACGACTCCGTTTCGCAGCGTTTTCCGGGTGAATTCGCCCAGATTATGGGGCGTCCGAGATCCAAATTTATATTTTCTGACCCTCACGGCATCCGACAGCGACAGCGTGAAATCGATCGAAACCGCCGCGGTAATTCGGTTCGGATTCCGTGAGTTCACCGTTGACGGAATGCATTTCAAACTCAACGGGAAACCGGTTTACCTTTTCGGCGAAAATCTCAGCAGTTCGAGTTTCGGCGGCAACCGGCCCGAAGCCGAAGACCGCTGGCAGTTGAGAAACGAAATCATTCAACGGATGGCCGCAGGTTGCGTCATTCTGCGCACCGCCCACATGCCCGCAATCCGAATGGCCACAGAAATCGCCGACGAACTCGGTATGATGATCTACGACGAATGGAGTTTCTGTTTCTCGGTCGGCGTCATGGACGAACCCCGGTTCGAGGCGGCCAATCTCGATGAACTCAAACGTTTCCTCCTGCGTGACTTCAACGCTCCGTCGGTGGTGATGTGGTCGCTGGGCAATGAAGTCCGCCACCGCACTGATCCTGCCGCGTTGCGCCAGTTGCGGAAACAATCGGCTCTGGCGCGGTCGATCGACTTCCAGAAGCGTCCGATCGTCGCATTTTCCGGCAATGCAAATCTGGATAATTTCGGCCGGGAGAAGATCGACGGAGATGTTCTTGATCTGCACACTTACCACGGAATTGAAAACTCCTCCTGGACCCGTTTTCAGGAACATATGAATTACAATTATCAAATCGCGGCCGCCATTTACGGCGACGGTCAAAATTTGAAGATGCCGCAGATCGCCTGGGAAGCGGTCGGTTACTCCTGGGGCTGGCTCCGGGATCCGGAATTCCGCCCCGGCAACCTGGAACAATACCTCAAATACGCGAATTATAATTTCAACTGGGGCAACCCTCACGGCATCGGGTTCGCCGCGGCCACCGGACTGTACATGGTAATTGATCCGAATCGCGGCCCGCGCTACGTTCTGGACCGGCAATGCGGACGGCTCTTCGAACTCTTCCGCCAGGAACCGCGCTGGCAGGGATTCGCCTCGTGGTGCGCCCCGATTGATCTGCCACAGAGAACCCGCTGGAATCAGGAAATTTACGTTTTGCTGCGTACCGGAGAACGCGGACTGCCTCCGCATAATCTCTTCCGGGGCGTCTCAACGGAACTGCAGCTCTATTTAAGCAACAACAGTTCCAATACGCTCTCCGGAGCGACGCTGTTTCTCACGCTCGCACTCCCGGACGGCACGGAGCGCCCCATCGGACGTTATTCGATTCCGAAGGTTGCCGCCACGGAACATTACGTTACGCAGGTTCGCCTGACGATTCCGAAGGATGTTCCCGCCCCCGGCGCGGGGCAGTTGCGTCTGAGCTGCCGTAACGCCGCAGGTGAGGAGATCAGCCGGAATTACGCCAACATCAATCTGGAGGATCCAGCCATTCTCGACGCGCCGGTCGCCACCTCGGTCAAGATCGGAGTTCTGCGCCCGTCACCGAAAAACACGGCTCTGCTTGAAATTCTGAAACGCTGGCGGATACCATACCAGTTCGTCACTGCGGCAAACATCCCCGATGACGTGAAAACCGTCATTCTGCCGCCGGGCGAAGCGGGCAGACACGCCGAAGAGCCGCTGCAACGTTTCGTTCAGGCCGGCGGCGTACTGCTTGTGCTCGAACAACCCGCGGGAAGCGGCGTACCGCTGATGCCCGGAGCGCAATACGCCGCCGAATCGAATTCGCTCGCGGATCTGGTTTTACCGGAACATCCGGTGTTCTCCGACATGTCCCAGGAAAATTTCGACCTCTGGAGCGGTGCGCCGGAAGGGGATGTCGTGAAGGTCATGATCTCGCCGATTTCGGAGAACGTGATTGCGGCGAAGCCGCCGTTCCTGGTTCGTCAGACGATCGGTTCGGCCATTGCCGAAGCCGCAATCGGCGACGGAGTTCTGTTCGCATCGCAGTTGAATGCCTGTGCCAATTACCGGACGGAACCTGCGGCGGCCCGTTATCTGCGCAATCTTTTCGCTTATGTCGGAAATCGCCCGCTGCGAAACGACATCCGTCCCCTTCCCCGGAACGAACAGGAGTATCGCGTGGGAAAAACCGAACCAGTTTCTCTGGCCGCCTATGCGAACCGTTCCTTTGAAGATGAAGTTGCCGAAGACCGGAAGGGCGGCTGGTTCGATCAGGGCAGGAATGATTTCCGTGTCATGCCGACGGGAAAAGTCGTCGCCGCCGGGGTGCCGTTTGAAATCATCGACGCAAAGAAGAATCACGGCAGATCCTGTTTGATTGTCCGCGGTGAAAAACGTCCTGAATTTCCCGGATCGATCCGGGACATCCGGGTGAACCGGAAATTCAAGGCGCTCTATTTTCTGCATACCGCCGGATGGGGAAACAACTCTCTCTGCGGGTATTACCGTATCCGTTACTCGGACGGCTCCAGCGTCGATTATCCGCTCACCGGCGGGAAAAACATCGCCGACTGGTGGATGCCGAAAAATCTTCCGGAGGCGCCGGTCGGAATCCGACGCGTCGGCGCAGATGGTCACGAAATCGGATTTTACGTGGCCAAATGGCAGAATCCGCACCCCGACAAAACGATCGCGTCCATCGATTTTTACGCCGCATCGCGAAACGACGAAGGAGAAGTTGATTACATCAACCTTCAGAGCCCGGTTCCGGCATTGGCTGCGATCACCGGAGAATTTTAACAGAACTAAACAAGAAAGGTGAAATTCGTACAGTGCGCGTTTCCCTGTTCGCCGGGCCGGAAACTGTTTTTGTAGTTGATGCTCAACGTGACTTTTTCGCCCTGGCGAACCACCTTGAATACCGCGCGGTGCCGGCCGGCCGGAAGTTTCAACCCGTCGAGATTGAGATTTTCCGGCGTGCGCCACGTCTCCAGCCGGGTGCGTACCAATTCCCGGCCGTCGAGCCAGAAAACCATCGGGCCGGAGTGACCGACGCTGATCAGAATTTCCATGTCGATCGGCGTTTCAAACTCCGAAACCAGATAGAATACCGCAGGACCGCTGCAACCGAAGGCCGAATCAACCGGAATGAGATCGTCCGGCGCGGCAATCCGCCCGTCCGGTACCCGAACGCCCTTGCCTGAAATGATTTCAGCTTCGTCCGGCAATGCCAATTCCAAGCCGGCGTGGGAGTTCAAGTGATAATTGCGGATCGCCGTCGCACGGTTGATGAACTCCCCCTGCGGCAGAAAATAATCGTAATGCACCCCGAAGAGATCCACCTGTCCAATCTCGTCGAAATTCCCGAAACACGGACCGTAAACCCGATACGGAACCGCCGCGGCGAAGCCGAATTCATATTTCTCTCCGCCGAGCTCCATTCGAACCAGATTGGTGTCCGCCACCGCCGCCGGGTTGCCGTGGCACACCGCGACCACGACAACGGCAACGCATCCTGCGGGAATGACAACTTCCGGATCGTATTCCAGCGTCAGAGAATCCGAAACCAGTCGCGCCGTGCCGCGAAATTCCGCATCGGTCAGATTTTCGATCAGGATCCTGCAGGAGGCGCTTCCGCCGGCCGCGATCACCGGCAATGCATCATATTCCACTTGAAAACGGAATGCGCGTTTCCGTTTCGGCAGACGGAATTCCGCCACTTCCGGCGGCAGGCCGGTCACCTTGAGCGAACGATTCCAGAAACGTCCCGCCTCATCAACCAGCCGGGCGACGTCACGTGCAAGCTGTTCAATCCGGTTCGAAGGTCGATTCAATTCAAACCCGGTGACGAAACCTGTGTCCTGAATGCCGTAATGGCGCTGCAATTTCTCCGCTCCGGAGATAATTCCCAGAACCGCTCCGGCAATCCCGCAGGTGCAGTCGGTATCATATCCGCTGTTCAGCGCAATCAGCGTCGCCTTTTCAAGGTCGCCGCCGCTTTTCTTCAATGCCGTCAGCGTGATGCCGATATTCTGAAACATATTCGTGCAATCCGGATGTCCATAATGACGCAACACCATCTCCCGGATTTTCCGCCAATCCTCCTCTTCCTCGCACCAGGCGGAAACCCGGCGAACCAGCCCGGCCAGTTTCGACTCCGCCGGAATTTCCGCGAGTCCCGCCGCAATCAATTGATCCAGATCGCGTTCGACAAAGGCTGCCGCCTCCATCGCGGCGATGAACGATTCCGAATAAATCGATTCCGCCGAATGGTCGATCTGACCATCCGCCCGGCAGATGCGCGCGGCCAGTTCCGGATCGCCCGCCGCAAGGCACGCCCAGATCTCGGCGCGAATGCAGCAGCCCATGCCCTCATGGTAATAATGATTATTGTAAATGCCGGACGTCGGCGGGTGAATGCCGCGCCGGTAATTGCGCTTGAAATAGGCGTATTCTCCGGGGTTGTAGGGCACGTGGGCGAGAAACGCGGCGGCAAGATCATCGGCGTCGAAATCCAGTCCGATTTCTTCAATCACGTTGAGCCACAGAATCTGCAGTTCAAGATCGTCATTCGGCAGCGAGATCCGCCAGAATGCCGGATCGAACTGATAATGAAAAAGCTGTTTGCAACCTTCCAGCGGCGCTCCGATCGATCCGCAGATGCATTTGCCAAGCCAGCAGCCGTATACCCGGTCGAAATATTCTTCATAATCCATTTTCCGTCCCTTCTTCATCCTGAAATCATGGAATTTTGAAATTATAATAAAGTATATCATGACAACCGGAAGAAAACCTGCCCGATCCACCGAAATTTCAGCCCGGAACAATTTTTTTTCAACACTTCTGTGGCAGGGACTCCTCCGGCGGTGTATATTGGAACCAACCGACCGACCGGAGAAATGGGAAATACGGAGAAATGCATCTCTATAAACTGCTCGATTATGGAACAGAAGAGTTACCGCTGGCAGTCTGGCAGGTGAAATTCGACGCCGGCAATCTTCAGTTCAGAAAAAACGACGAACACCGGCACGACTGCATGGAAGTGATGTTCGTTACGCGCGGCTCCGGCGTCTGCCGGATCAACGGCGCCGCATACCCGGTACTGCGTGGAGATCTTTACATCATCACTCCGGAGGATGTACACAGCTACCTTCTGGATCCGGAGTGTGAATTCTACAATATTCTCTTCGAGCCGGAATTTTTCGCAACCGTCCCCGAACTTGCAGCAATCATTGCGAAATGGCGGAAAAACCGTGAACACCCTCAAGTCGTGTTTCTCTCCCCTGACAAAATCGATCATCTGACCACGCTGGCGGAACGCATGACCGACGAACTGCACAGCCGCCGCCGGGGAGCGCAATGGCTGGCACGCTGCCTCTTCGGCGAATTCATGGTCGAACTGATCCGACAACAGGAGTTTGCACAAATTACGGCACCGCCGCCCGGACAACCGCAGACCGCATCCAGAATTCTCACTTACATCGAACGCCACCTGCATGGAGAACTGTCACTCCGGCAACTCGCACGCCTGGCGGGAATGAGCGACTCCACCTTCTCCGCCGCCTTCCGGAAGTGGACGGGAAGTTCCGCATTCGAATATATCGCCGCATTGAAGATTCGCCGGGCGTGTTCGCTGTTGAAGGAGCCGAAGCTCTCCATCGGCGAAATCGCCCGGCAGCTCGGTTTCAGCGACAGCTGCCATTTTTCGCGGGCGTTCCGGCGCCGCACCGGAATGGCTCCACGCGAATACCGCAGGCACCTTAAGGAACACGCCGCCCTACCTGCCATCCGGAGAGGAAACGGCGTTCCGACCGGGCGGGTGGAAACCATCAATCCTGCGTGACGCCCATCGCATTGAGCCGGGCGTGAACCGCTTCAAGATCCACCTCACGGACGGACGTTCCGTTCCGGACGGCGACCGCCGCCGCCACCCCGGCTCCAAGTCCGATATTGGCGCAGATCGGCATGACGCGGAAATTGGAATGCGCCTTGTGCGAACCGCCGATGCTCCGGCCGGCGAGCAGCAGATTCTCCACCTTTTGCGGCACGCAGCAGCCGTAGGGAATCGAATAATCTCCGGCGGAATGAAAATGCTTCTGGACTCCATTCGCATCCAGCCCCGCCCCTTCGACGTTGTGAATGTCGAAGTTGAAGATGTTCTTCGTCGCAATCCAGTCCGGGAACCGGCGCGCCTCAAGAATATCGTCGGCGGTCAATTCGTATTCCGTAAGAAAATGGCGCGTCTCACGCACACCGACCACCTCGGCGGTCTTGAGCCAGAAACACGATTCGTATCCCGGCACATATTCGCGCAGAAACGCCACGATCGCCGGGATCTGCCGGTGACAGACGATCTCCGCCCGAGTCAGATCGTCGGCGTTGCTGCCGTCCACATCGGTCAGATTGGTCATGTTGACCGTCACCTCGCCGCGCATCGTCGAGCGGTAGAGCAGCACATGTCCGGCCGGCGGCGGCAATAATTTGCGCGCGAGAGCCTGGAGCTCCCCCTTCGGCGTGTCGACGAGCGTCTCAAATGAACCCGGGAACACCGCCCGGTCAAAATCGACCCCGCCGATCTTGAACATCAACGTCACCGGCTGCATTTTCCCGTCCCCTTCACGCCCGACGCGGAACTCCGCTCCGGCCCGGGCGGCGAGGTCGCCGTCACCGGAACAATCGATCAATACCCGGCAGCGCCACGCCTCCCGGCCGGATTTGCTCTCGGTGACGATTCCGGTGACCGCCTCCCCCTCGCAGATCACATCACAGCAGCGGGTGTGAAGGCGCATCTTCACCCCCGCCTCCTCCAGAAGATCGAAGATCGCCAGCTTGGCTTGTTCATGATTGATGACCAGCGTATTTTCTTCATCGAGCACTTCGCACTCCCACGGACTCCTGCGGCAACGCGCCTGAATTTCATGCATCACCGGCGAATCGGTCCCGCCGGTCCAGTGCGACATCAACCCGGAGGTAATCATGCCGCCGAAACAATTCGTCTCTTCGACGATCAACGTCGACGCTCCGCTCCGTGCCGCCCCCAGCGCCGCGGCGACTCCGGCCGGGCCGCCTCCGGCGACGATGACGTCATAACTGCCTTTTACTGGAATACTCCGGGCCGCCTCCTGATACATTTCCATGAGTAAATCGCTCCTGTGAATTGAGTTGGTTCGCCTTCTGAATATAATATCATAAAACATTTCCCGCCGAAAACCTTCGATCGCCACACGAATTTTCTTCGATTTCCGCAGAATTCGACAAAAGAACTCCTGTCTGCTGTGAGCAAAATCATTCAGTCCGTCTTGTTGAAAACTTCTTATGGCTCTAGAGATGACGGACATTCCGTTTAGACATCGTTCTTCTCCAGTTCAATAAGAACCGCCGCAGCGCTCAATCCCCCTCGACAGCACGTTCCTCCGTCATATTATAATCCAGCCCGAATCAATGACCGTTCCTCCGCAGCAGATTTTCAGGTCACACACATTCCCAGATGTCCGACGTGATGCGAATGGAATGCGTTGAAAACTTTCCGTCTCCGGCAGCGAAACTTCTTGAAAAAGAGTCGAATAATATTCTCTCGTTTACGCTGATCGGAGATCAACTTTCACTTGCAAAATTGAAAATTGATGGTATTAGTTCTGTATCAGCAGAAGGAACAGAACCATGACAAAATCTTTATTTTCATTCGCAGCCCTTCTCCTTGCGGGGGCCTGGTTATCCGCGGCGGCGGCGGCACCGATACTCAACGTGACGCCGCAATCCGCGCCGGATTTCCCCGAAGCGGTCGATCTCTGGATTCCGGGCGGAACTCCAGTCGCCGGCAACATCAATTCGGAAGGGTGTGCCGACTCCTTTTCCGGACGCATTCTCCGGAAGCTCGACCGGGCTCCTGAGAGCGGACGCTTCACCGCCCGATATGAATTCGACGTGCCCGAAGAAGGCGATTACCTTTTTTTCGCCGCGCTCATTCAACAGGGCCGTGCACACGCGTCGCCGGTCGCGTTCCGGTTCGACGACGAACCGTTCCGCCCGGTTCAACCCTCGAATGCGCCGCGCGAATGTTGGGGAATTTCATCGGCACTCTCATGGGACACGCTCGGAATTGAACATCTCACAGCCGGGAAACATGCGCTTGAATTCGAAGTGACGCAGAAATCGCAGCTCGGCACCTGGAGTTTCATGTGCGACGGAATTGCCGCCATCCGGACCGGCGGCTGGAAAACGCTTCAGGTCAAACAATTTGAAGCGCCGGAACGTTCCGCCGCAGGGGAGACGGTGGCTCTTCAGCTCGAAACCGAAGGCGGCAGCGCCCTCTGTGAAGTGCTTCTTTCGCTCGGCGACGATGTCGCCGTGCGCTGCGGTCTCTTTCTGCGAAGTGGAAAACTTGTGATTCCATTCAAGCTGCCCGATGTGCTCGGAGCAAATAGTTATCGTCTGGCGCTCGTTCCGGTTGAAGCGCCGGAAAATATCCTGGCGGAACGTGTCATCGATATCCCGCGTCCCGCTTCGTCGCAGCCGGCGGCGTCGATCGCCGCGGTCAAGGCCGATGTTGAAAAGTATTCGATCCGGTTTGCCGCACCGGCGGCAGCCGCGGGGACGGCGTGCGTCGCCGCCGAAATCGATGGGAAACTTTACGCGGTCGATGCCCGGCCGTTCGACGCCGGGGCAACCGAAGTGAACGGCACATATTCGGAAGAATTTCTTCAGGTCGTCTCCGGTTACGTCGCACAGCTTTTCTTCCGGATCACGCCGGGCGGTGCCGAACCGGAACGTGAAATTGAACTCCGATTCCCCGGCAATCCCCGGAAGTTGCCGATTCCGTTCAATAACGGCGTGCTTGCCGATCGCGACAATGTCCGCCATTTCTGGTACATCGACCGCGACCACAATTACATCTTCGACGGGAAACCCTACACCCCGTTCGGCGGCATGTGGTGTCCGGACACTTTGCTGAGCACCTCAACCGATCCGGCCGCCGTCAACCGGAATCTCGACCACGACCGCCAGGTGCTTACGGCACTGCTCAGTTACGACATCCGCGATTTCTATTTGAACATGTCCTCGCCGGCTCCGGTCTGGGTCAAACAGAAATTCATCGATTTTCTGGAGGAGAACAACGTTCAATACGGTTATCAGCTCAGCGCCGGAAGCGGCGATGAAGTGCCCTGTTTCTTCATCACCCGCGACAAGGAAAATCCCGCCGGAAACTATCAGGTACTGCTGCGCGGCAGCTATTCCGGCGGGAAAGTGGTGGCCGAACTGCCGAAAACTTACAAGGTTCTGGGACTGCTCATCGTCCCCGACGTCCCGACGCCGGAATGGTGCCGCTTCGTCAATTTCACCGACACCGAAGGCAAAGATCAGCGCAGCGGCATCATCGACCTCGAAACCGTGCAGGATTTCTCCGACCGGCGGCAGGTGGCGTTCCCGGCCGAATTGCCTCTGGTGGAGAATTCCACGGTTCTGCTGATCCCGCTGCTGCATTCGAAACTGCACAACGCCAATCTCTGGAGTCCCGAACGCCGCGCGGAAATCAAACAGCGCATGGCGTGGGTCGGCGTGGTCAAATGGGGCGGAAATCTGCGCTGTTTCGTCGACCCGATCTGCAATGAGACCAACATGGTCAACGGGACGGAAAATCTCCGTCAGTACACCGATTTCATCAACGCCGATTTCGTGAAATATCTTCAGGATCGTTATCCGACGCTCGACTCGCTCAACCGCGCCTGGGCGACCGGTCTGCCCGATTACGAGAGCGCCGCGCGGATCATTCCGCTGCCGATTGCGGACAAGCTTTATCTTCTCGACCCGGCGGCGGGCCGTGTCTATCGGGCCGACCCGGAAAAATCGTTCGCCTGGATCGATTATCAGGACATGATCCGCACCAGTTACGCCGATTACGCCGACGAGATCGCCATGGAACTCAAACGCATGGCCGATGTGCCGGTCATCTTCAAGAGCGTCGGCGTGATCGGCGAGAAAATGAGCATCAGCCGCACCTACAAGGGTTATGACGGCGTCGGGTTCGAGGTCTATCTTAACCAGTGCCAGCCGGAACCCGCGGCGACCGGCGCCGGCGCCGCCCGCGCCGAAGCCGAAGCGGCGGCGCACACGATGTGGAAGGTCGGCACGGAGGTCGGCAACAGCGCCGCCGTTCAGAACGACGGCGTCAAATTCTTCAAGAGCGAAGCGGAACTGCGCACCCTCACCGCCAATCTGGCCAAACTCGGCGTCAAGGGGTTCTATTACTTTGGAATCGATCTGAAACCGGGCAACCTCTGGAGCAACCACGGTTATCACGACTTCCCCGAAGGAATGGAGTGGGTTGCCCGAAGCAAGCGCGATTTCGCTCAGGGAACGCCGGCGACGCCGCGCAATTACGTTTTCCCCGGCGGTTACACCTGGTGGTGGTGGACGACGCGCTTTCAATGCGTCTACGGTTACGAACCGTCGCGTCTGGCGCAGTCGGTGAAAATCGGCAACGTCTATTTCAGCAATACGAACGTCCTGCCGGAAGAGTTCAACGCGGTGCTCGTCAACCTGCCGCGGCCGCCGTTCTCGCGTTACTACGCGCCGGAAATCGAACGGGCGCTCAACAGCGGGAACAAAGTCTATTACGTCGGTTCGCGCGAGGATCTCGGCGGAATTCCGGCGCTGGACAACTTCTTCACCTCGGAACGCATTTCATTTCCGGACGGTTCGAGCGCACAGGTGCTCAGGGCGGCAACCGGCACCGAGGTGCTCGCCGCCGAAGACGGCCGTCCGTGGGCGATTCGTAACGGCAATCTGACCATCGTCAGCCGCGAACCGGAAACGACCACCGACCATTCCGGTGCGGAGATGACGCGTTATCTACGGGAAATTCTTGAAAAATAACCCTGCACTCCAGCGGCGCCCCCTTGCAATCACGGACAATTGCATTACATTGTAGTGAAAAGAGAACACGAGGAGGCGCCATCATGCTTTGCGACATCTGCAAAAAAAATGAAGCCACGATCCATATCAAGGAAATTCACAACGGCCAGAGCCATACGTCCAATCTCTGCGAAAGCTGCGCGGCCGAACAGGAAAAGAATGGAAAATTGGGAGCACTGGGATTCAATCTTGCCGAAATGCTCCATAATCTTGGAAAAATTTCTGCGGACGCCGCCCACACTCCAGATTCGGAGGAGCGGAACGAATCCGTTCTGACCTGTCCCGGTTGCGGCTGGACGCTTTCGAAAATCAAACATTCCGGCGGTCGTCTCGGTTGCCCGGAGTGTTACCACACTTTCGAAAAAATCATTCGAGACGCTCTTTCCGGCGTCCAGCGCGGCACCGTCCACTTCGGGAAACGCCCGCCGAGCGCCTCCGGCAACAGCCGCGCCGCGCTCGAAGCCGAGCTGAAGGAGCGCCAGCACGAACTGGAGGCTCTCGTCAAGCGCGAGGAATACGAGCAGGCCGCAGCCTGCCGCGATCGAATTCTTCAGCTCAAGGAAGAGCTCGCCGCACTCGATGGAGGGAAAAATGAGTGAATCCATTGAACGACTGCTCAAAAATCCCGTAAGCTTTCTCACCGACGCCGGTCCGGACGAAGACATCGCCATCAGTTCCCGGATCCGGCTGGCGCGCAATCTGGCTGGAAAACCCTTTCCCGTCGCCGCCGACCTTGACCTCCGGCGCGAAATCTGCGACGAAGTCGCGAAAGCCGCCGCGCAGTCCGGTGCGCTCGGCTGCCCGGAGTGTTTCCAATTTGATCCGGAGGAGATGGACGCCATCGATCGGGAAATTCTTTTCGAACGCCGGCTGGCGAGCCGGGATTTTCTCGCCCGCGCCGGCGGGACACGGCTGCTGGTGCGCGATGACGAATCCAGTTCCGTGATGATCAATGAAGAAGATCATCTCCGCATTCAAACGCTGCGTCCCGGATTTCAACTGGACACGGTCTGGAAAATTATTGACCGGCTCGATTCCGAACTGGCAAAACAGCTGGATTTCGCCTTCGACGACCGGCTCGGGTTCCTGACCAGCTGTCCGACCAACGTCGGAACCGGCATGCGGGCCTCGGTGATGCTTCACTTGCCCGGACTGGTTCTCACCGGACAGATCGGGCCGACGATTCAGGGAGTCAACAAACTCAATCTTGCCGTGCGCGGCATTTACGGCGAAGGCACCGACAATCGCGGCAGCCTTTATCAGGTTTCCAATCAGAGCACGCTCGGAGAAAGCGAAGAACAGATCATCGACCGGCTCAATTCAGTCATCAGCCAGCTGATCGCGCACGAAAAAGAGGCGCGCCGCACGCTCCTCGAACGCGATCAATATGGCCTCCTTGATTATGTCGGCCGTTCCTACGGCATTCTGCGTCACAGTTACAAATTAAGCAGTGAAGAGGCGATCAAATCGCTCTCCGGACTCCGGGTCGGCGTGGATATGGGGCTCTTCAATTCGGTCGGCATCCGGAAGGTCAACGAGCTTTTCATCGCAATCGGCGCGGCGCATCTGCAAAAAAGCGCTGGTCGCGAACTTTCTCCCGCCGAACGGGATATCTGCCGGGCAGCACTCTGTCGCGAAAAACTGAAGCACTCCTGAAATACATGGTGGGAAAACGAAAATGACCAAATCATTCGCATCCGCCCGGCCCTATCTGGCAAATTTCGATCAACTTCTTTACGCACGCATGTCGACCCTCTGTGACGGTGACGGGCGCGGCAACCGCATCATTGAATGTTTCAACGGCACCGGACTGGCCTTCACCGTCGCCCCCGACCGCGGCATGGATCTGGTGGAATGTTCCTTCCGGGGAATTCCGATCGCCTTCCGCGCTCCCAACGGTCACCGGAAACGGCGGGAAAACGACTGGCTGCGCAACTGGACCGGAGGGATGATCACCGGGTGCGGCCTCCACAACGTCGGCGTTCCGGACGGTGAACATGGGTTGCATGGCAGATTGTCCAATCTCGCCGCCGAGGAAGTTGCAACGCACCGTGGTGACGATGACGGCACGCTTCGAATATCGGGAGTTTTGCGCGAAGCGGCGATGTTTGGAGAGAATCTGCGGCTGCGCCGGGAGATTTCCAGCGCCTACGGCGACAACCGCATCCGCATTACCGACACGGTGACCAATCTTGCAGCCCGAACTGACTATGTGGCAATTCTCTATCATTGCAACTTCGGCTATCCCTTCGCGTGCCCGGAACTGGAAATTTCCATGCCGGAACATCCGGTCGTTCCACGCGATGCCGAGGCAGCCGCCGGATTGAACAACTGGCGGCATCTCATTGCGCCGGAAGCGGGCTTCCGGGAACAATGTTTCCGTCATGCGCTTCCGCCGGACGGCGACGGCTTCGCCCGGGTGACGCTGACCAACCGGAAACTCGGCATTCAAGTGACGATCGCCTACGATACGGCCACGCTGCCGCATATCTGGCAGTGGAAAAATTGTGAAATGCGCAACTACGTGCTGGGGCTGGAGCCATCTAACGTCTCCTTGATGGGACGCAGCGCCGACCTCGCGGCGGGGCTGCTGCCGAAACTGGAACCGGATGAATCGATCCACTTCCGGATGGAACTGCAATTTGAGGAAATCTGAAACGAAAAACACATCCGCCGACATTGACCTGGTTTGAATTTTATGCTGCGCCGGGGCGAAACGGTGGTGTAAAATGGAATATCCATCATGATTTTCAAGGGCGCGGTTCCTCCGGCGCGGCAGTTGTCCTCGCAGCGCAATTACAACATCTTCAATCTGATCAACGGTCTCTCCTACATGTGTCTCGGAGAAACGGTGATCATTCTTCTGGCGGTACGGCTCAATTGTCCGGATTACATCGTCTCCTCGCTCGGGGCGATGCTTTATTTCGGATATCTCCTGCTGCCGCTCGGAAAAATCGTCACGGCACGGATCGGGGCGGCTCAGTCGCAGGCGACGTTCTGGGTGTTGCGCAACATTGCGGCACTGCTGGTGGCGCTGGCGTCGCCGGCGGGGATTCTTGGGTATCAGAGAATTGCGATTGCGCTGCTGCTGGTGGGGGCGTTTTTATTTTACGGGTTCCGGGCGGCGGGCGTGGTGCTGTCGCAACCGCTGATCGGCGATTTCACCGACGACGTCAACCGGGCGAAGGTCATTGCCGTGAGCGTCGGAATCTTCTATGCAAGCTGCCTTGCCGCCCTGCTGGCCATCACCGTGCTGTTGAAATTCAGCCAGAGTTTGTTGATGCTGACCGGAATCGTTGTTGCGGGTGCGGCGCTGGGGTTCACCTCGTCGCGTTACATCCGGCGGATCGACGAAACGGAAAACATCCGGCTGTCAGCGCGCAAACCGATCCTCGATCAGGCCGTGAAGATTTTCCAAAACCGTTCGATCCGACGTCAGCTTGCGGCGGGATTCGCCAACAATCTGGCAATCATCATGCTGGTGCCGATTTCGATGCTGGCGCTGAAACGCGGTTATGGTGTGAGCGATACGGCGGCGTTGATTTTCGCGATCGGACAATTTGCAGCCTGCGCCGGAGTCTCGATCTTTTCCGGAAAAATCGCCGAAAAAATCGGGCCGCGCAAAACGATGCTTCTGGCATATTGTCTGATGCTCGGAATCGGCGTGATCTGGATCTGTGCGCCGTCGCATCTGATCGGGATCTGCATGATGCCGGTCTTTCTGCTCTGCGGCGGAGCCCAGGTGAGCCTCAACAACTCGATGATTCACTATTTTCTGCAGACCGTCGTTCCGGAAAACCGCGTTGCGGCGTCGATCTTCATTGCGGTCGCCACCGGCGCGGGAGCGGGAATTGCCGGGATGCTTGCCGCGGGAACGTTGTTGAAATGGTGTGCGCCGGAGACTTTCGAGGAGCCGCTCGACGGTTACCGACTTTATTTTCTGCTTGCTACGGTGCTGCTGCTGCCGGGCATCTGGCTTCTTGCGCGCCTTACGCCGTTGCCGACGGAGAAACGGAAACTCAAGCGCACCTGGGCGGAATCCCGCTGAAAACGGAGTATGTGTGCCGCAGCGCCGACCGTGAGAAAACCTCTTGTATGCAACGCGGGGCGGCAAAAAAAATGCGGAACTCCGTCTGTCTCAGACCGGAATCCCGCACACGGCTAAAACCACCGCTCCGGTAAAGCCGCTATTTCAATTGAAACACCTTGTACAAAAATGGATACTTCATTTCGCCGATCCCCTCAGTCACCCCCAGCCAGTAGTTACGGCCGGTGCCGTTGTTCTGGTTGACGATGAAATTGAACCGGAAAAACCGCCCCGGCTCGGGAGCGAGTTTCCCCAGTTGCGACCACGGCAACGCAATCCGATACCGGGTGAGGTGTTTCGCATCGTCCCGGGTGATCTCCACTTTTGACTCCGGAACCGGCATTCCGATGTCGTTGGCCGGCGACCAGGTTTTTTCGAGATGGGGACCTTCATCGTCCAGCCAGGCGATGAATTCCACGTCGTTTTCATTGTATTCGAACACATTCTCCCGCCCGTCATTGAGCGAATCGACCGCAAGCTGCAGCGAATCGGCATGCCATTTGCGATATTTCGCGGAAGACGGCGTGTGGACGGGATCGGTCACATCGACGTCGAGATAAAGACACTTTTCATCATACGAGAGAGCGTATTCCGCAGAAAGATCCTGCGCCGATTTCCAATCGATCCCCGGGTCCGGCGGATAAATGAAACGCCGTTCCCCGAGCAGATGCCGCGGAACGGCTTCCGCCGCGCCGGCAGCGGGGCGTTTCCCGCAGCTCTCGAGTGTCTCGGGATCGAAAACAACCGTCATCGTTCCCGCGTCCGAAGTGAATGTTACGGGAATTTCGCCCGCCGGGCGCGCGTCATCGGTCTCCCAGTTCACCACAAGCGACTTCAACATGCCGGGGGCAAGTTTCGTGCGCCACGCTTTCGCCCCCGGAGCGGAAATCGTCACCTCCTGCCGGGTCGGCAGATTGTTGCGGAACGTTCCCGCCAGCCGGTTGCCGGTGTCGGAGAAGAAACTGACCGTGAACGGCGTCACCGCAATCCGCGCCGCCTTGATCGATTCAAGCAGTTCAGTTCCGTCATTGCCGTCGGTGTCGCACTCCAGACGAATCGGAGTTTCCGAAAGCGGAATGACTACTTCATTTTCCTCCTCGGTCAATGCGAGACGCTTTCCGAAAAGATCGAATCCGGCAATATCGCCCGCAATTTTACCGATCCTCAGTTCGGAAATATCCCCTCCCCCGCGCCAGACCAGGCAGAAGACGCGTCCGTCATGCCGCCGGAATGGGTATACCCGCAGATCCGCTTCGTAAATCGGCTCAAGCGGCGTGGCCTCTTCGAGCAGTTGAGCAAGATTGGCATAGAACACCGTCGCCGCGAGCGGTTCGTATTCCTCCCGCCACAATCCGTACTGGAAAAAATCGCGCTCGTAACATCCCTGCGCCTTGAACCACATAACGCGTTCAACCTCCTTCACCGAACGGATCAGAATCAGCGCCCGCGCCACGTAATTGGAATAGGTGCGGTACGTCGCCGAATCGAGTTTCTCGCGCCGGTCGTAACTCCAGCCGACCTCCCCGGCCCACAACGGCCTGCCGCCGGTCAACTTCGCCCGATCCATCAAATGCTTGCGAATGTAGAAGTCCGCCGGAACCGATTTCAAACGCGGCCCGATGTAACGACTTCCGGTATAGGGATGCGGCGCAAAGAGGTCGATCTGTGCGCCGTCGGCGGATTTCTCCGCCTGCGTGACGAACGCCGAATCCCCCGCACCACCGGAAACCGGCATCGCTCCGACCGGAAGATCCGGACGCACCTCCTTGAAAAACGCACTCGCAAGAGCGACGACTTCGCCGTAATATTTCGCCGCCTCCACCCGATCGGACTTCAGGCGCGACGGGTAGGTTTGATCCGGTTCGTTTTCGATCTCCCAGGCGCGGACGTTCTCCGGCACGGAACGGCCGAGGGCATGGAGAAACCGGCGCAACGCCTCCACATCCCGGATCTTCCCATCCGGCCCCACATACGCCTGAGGCGCCTGTTCCAGAATCCGCAGCGAAAAATAAACGGCAAGATTGTATTTCCCCAGTTCCTCAAGATCGCCGAAACGGAAATCGTATTCCCCCGGCGTCTTTTCCAGATATCCCCACAACGGCATATATCTGACCCATTTTGCCCCGATGCGCGCCAACGCCTCATTGGCCACCCGCGTGCTGTCGGGATGGACGCCGAAAAACGATCTCTCCGCCGGAATCTTCAACGGTTCCGGAACCACACCGAACGGCATCGCATCCGAAGCGGCCACCTTTCCCGTCGCATCCTCGGTCAACGTGGCGGTCACCAGATAATATCCGTTTTTCAGCACGTCACCCGCCGGAGCGGAGTAAGCGTAACGCACGACGGGATTTTCCGCATCAAGCACAATTGAAATTTCTTCCGCCCGAACCTCCGCGCCGTAAAAATCCTCCGTCCGGATCCGCAGCGTGCCGCGGAAGGGTTCGATCTCCTGCCGCCCCTCCCCCGCAACTTCACGCAGGACGCCGATGTTGAGCGAAGGCAATGAATCCCCTTCATAAACGATGTTGCCCGCATAACCGGTCCGATCGATCTGAAGAAGATACGGCGCCGCCGGCCGGAAAGGTTCCGCCGCCGTGCCGGAGTTGAGCATCAGATCGTCGATGCGGGCACGCCGGTTTTCCGGAAGATAAAACGTGAGGTAAATATCATGATTGCGCTCCGACGCCGGAATCGGAACTTCAAACGTCCGCCACTCCTCCGTAAGATCGCAACTCCTCCCTGCCAGATTGCCGTAAAGCACGTGCGCGACCGCCGCGTGAAGCGTCACCGGCCCGCCGACGGAACGGGCCTTGAAGCTCAATACGTAAGAATTTCCCTTACGGACGACGTCGTAAAGAATCGGACTGTGATTGTAGGTGTCATGCAACTCCAGCACGTGATTGTGTCGTTCCGCAGTCTCCTCCGACACGACGCTTCCGCCCTTGAATCGAGCCGAACCGGTTTCAAACGAGGCGTCCCACGGGAGAAGATTTCCGGCGGATACGCAAATGGAGGATGCAAGAAGACAACTTTCCAGACAGAAGGATTTCCTCATCGCATTATTCGCCTTTTTCAGAAAATTTCACATCCGCGATCGACAATTCGCCCTCCGACGGATTCGCATTCTGGAAAAATACCGCAAGCAGCGTCGCATCGGCTCTCATCGTCCCCGCGGGAATTTCGATCTGGAACGTCTTCCAGTCAAACGTCCCCGAAACCGGCGTCTTTTTCAATACATCGTCGCTCTTTTCCAGAACGGTCCAGCCGAGCACCTGATGTTTCCCTTCGGCATCTTTTTTGAATTCGAGCAGTTGCACCTTGATTACATTCGCAGCGACATTCTCTCCGGCAAGCGAAAATTCGAGCACGTAATTTTTCCCCGGCTCCACCGGAAACTCCTGCGTCCGGAAGAAACGCGGCGTCGTATCGCCCGGCACCGTGAACACAAAATATTTTTTCCCCGGAGCGGTTTCATCCTCTTCGAACCGTCCCGGCACCGTCCGACCTTTGTGAGCTTCGTAATTCCAGTAATTCTGCGCTTCGCTGAAGTTGCCGTTGCGGATCAAATTTTCCGCTCCGGTGAGCGCAAAACCGCCCAGAAACAGCATTGCCGCCGAACAAGTCAACACTACCGTATTTTTCATTGTTTCCTCTCCTTTGAATTTTTGATTATTACGGTTGTTATTTATTCCGGGTTGTTTTTTTCGTGTAAGCAACAGAAAAACGCAGGAAACTTCCGGCGTTTCCTGCCAGGATCCATTATTCCAGCATCCCCTCGGTCAAATCGAACGACGGCTCGACCGTCCCCCAGGAGGTGGTGCTCAGCGTACCGATCCGGGTGGCGTACTGCGAACCGGCGTGCCCGTCACCGTAGGCGATGTTGAAACTGCGCTGATTGCCGTGGCGGTTGCCGATTTCATAATAATAATGAATGCCGGTATAATAATTGCCGCCGTAATACACATCCATGATCAGACGATACTCGGCCGGCGAGCGCAATGCACTGGTCTTCTTGTGCGGATATACCCATTTGCTGCTGAAATCGCCGTTATAGGCGTTGATGGCATAGTGATAAAGCGGCCCGGTTCCGCTGTAACCGATCGTGAAACTGTAATTCGCCTGGGAGAATTTCTCCGGTATACTCGGGCAGGAAAGCGAATCCGGATACGAAAGTCCGTAATTGTAGCCATAATACTTCTCCGGTTCGTAAGGCACCAGCACCTCGAACCCCGGACGCTGCGACGCCGTCCCGTCCCACGGCTTGACGTACGGCGTGAACGACGGCACCAGAAAACCTCCGAAGTCGTCCGAATACATCACCGACGAAAGCCCCAGTTGTTTCAAATTCGACGTGCACGAAATATCCTTCGCCCGCTCCCGCGCCTGATTCAACGCCGGAAGCAGCATCGCCGCCAGAATTGCGATGATCGCAATCACAACCAGAAGTTCGATCAATGTGAATTTACAGCGCCGGCTCCTTCCGGCATCCTCAAAGCGATGGCACCGTGAAAACGAACTCCCTTTCCCGTTTCTCATTCCAACACTCCCGATTATGATTGCTGTCGCTCAGTTGTTTTTATTATCCAATCGCTGCAAGCCGTCAACGACTCCTTGCCTCAAACCCAGGGCGGTTGCGTTGCGGCTCAAGCCTTACCGTTCTCTTTAAGTATACCCAAAAAAAAACAAAAGCAAACTTTTTTTGATATTTTTTTGATTTTTTTTATTTTTATTCAAATAATATCCCTGTTTTTGGTAAAAAAATGGAATTTTTTTGATATCAAGCCTTGATTTTTGCGCAAAAATTTGGTACTCTATATATAAACAAAGCTCGAACCCGAGGATTTTATCATGCTCACAGTCGCAATCATCGGCGCGGGAGAACACTCCCGTCTGCATCACGGCGCAGCGCTGCACGCGTTGCGCAACCGGCTGGGCCGGTTGTCCGTAACGGATTTAAATCGGAACGCCGCCGAAGCGTTTCAACGCGACTACGAACTCGACCGCGCCTATGACCGGATGGAAACCATGCTCGACGCCGAACAGCCCGACGCGGTCATCGCCGTCACCCCCGTGAACGTAACCGGAAAAGTCTTCCGGGAACTGGTGAAATATCACATCCCGCTCCTGATGGAAAAACCATTCGGCGCGAATGCCGTCGAATCCCGTTCGCTTCATGAACTGGCGGTGCAGTCGCAGACCAAGCTCATGGTCTCCTTCAACCGCCGCTTTTCGCCGGTCATCACCCGGATGCGTGAAATGCTCCGCGGACGCAGTGTCGAACATCTCGCAGGAACAATGGCCCGCACTCACCGGCACGATAAAGATTTCATCCACACCACCGCAATCCACCTCTTCGATATTCTCAATTATTTTGCCGGCGACGTGGCACCGCAGTCCGTCGAAGCGGGCGCATTGCTGCAGAACCGCAGTGCGCTCTTCCATTACCCCGGTGGAATTACCGCATCGGTCGCCATTCATCCGGACTGCGGACGGCTCGCGGAATGTTACGACATCATCGGCGACGGGTTTTACATCGAAGCGGATTATTTTTCCGGTTGCCGCCTCTATGAAGATGGCCGCGTCGTCGACGAATACCGTATTCCGCCGGATTCGCCGCTGGCGTTCCGCGAAGGCGCCGTCGCCGAACTGGAGCATTTCATCGATCAGATCGAATCGCATCAGCCGCATTTCGCCTCCACCAGCGCCAATGCGCTCCACGCGGCCATGGCGGCGGAACGAATCCCGGAAATGGTGAACTTATGAAACTGCATTTCGACTGCCTGACGCCCGGCATGTATGAATTGATTTACCGGTTCCGCGCGCGGCAATTCGATCCGGAACAACTCTTCTTCAACGTCGACGGCCGCCGCTCCGGCCCGTGGGATTACGCCCCGTGGACGGCGCCGAACGCCGGGGCGTGCGTGTTGCCGCGCGTGTGCGTTTCCGGTTCGGAGATCGACCGGACGACCGCGCGGGTCTTCGTCCCCCGGGCCGAAGAACTCGAACGGAGGGAATTCAGCGGCAGCATCGGCTTCGAAGTAAAACAATACGGCAGCATCGAACTGGAACTCGAAACCGATCTGCCGCACCCGGAGTGGATCTCGACGGAAATCCATCCTCTCGCAGATTTCAAAGATTTTTCCATCACCCGGGAATCCATTCGTCCGGAACAGCGTTTCCTGATCGAAACTTTTTCCATCGATGAACTGCGACGCGCCTGGCGCCGGAATGAATGCTGCCGGAGAATCGACGCGATTCTGGATGACTGCGGCCGGTTCGATCCGCCGCGGACGCAGCAGGAGGCCAATGGCGTAAGTTCACAATTTCTCAAGGGAACCAGCCATCCCTATGAAGATGACTGCGTCTTCTGGGGGGATTATCTTCTGGCGCTCGGATTGCGCCGGCTGATCCTGAAACGCGACGACGATTTGAAACAACTCCGCCAATGGATCGAAGCATTGATCGCGCTTCCGATCTGGGGACGGGATTCCGATCCCGACGGGCGGGACTGCGACAACGATCTCACCGCCGATTTTCACATGCTCGGGCTGACGTTCGCCGTCAGCTTCAACGCCGGAGATTTCGAACCGGAACTCCTCCGACGCATCCGGGAAAAAATCGCCGTTCAGGCGCGGAAAATGCGCCGCTGGATCGTCAGCGCCCGCAGTTCATGGCCGGGGGTGATCTCCCAGAATCACGCCTACTTCGGTTATCAGACGCTGATTCTGGCGGGACTGGCGCTTCTGGCAGATGAACATTATTCCATGGAAGCGCTCGATTTTCTTCAGATCGGCGCGGCTGCGTTCCGCCGTTTCAAAGATTGCCTGCCGTCGGACGGCTCTTACGCCGAAGGAGTGGGATATGTTCCGTTCGGACTGCAGGGTTTGATGCCGTCGCTCCTGCTGCTCACGCAAACCACCGGAAAATCAGAGTGGATTCCCCGCCGCTGGCTGGAAAAACATCTCGCGGCGATGAACGCCTTCATCGCCGATCCGCCGGGAGACGGCTTGTTCATCGATGACGCGGTCGGAGTGTTCCCGGTCAACATCTCCGTGGTGGAATGGGTGTTTCATCATGCAAATTCCCAGGAAACGAAACAAATTGCGCAGGAACTTCTCCGGAAATACCGGATCTTTTCCGCGAATCATCCCGAAGACCGCGCAACCGAAGTTCGCTGGCTCTGCCACGACACCTGGCGTTTTCTTTTCGCTCCGGACGGCGTGCCCGCCACGGAGTTGACCGGAACGCCGCGCTCCGCCGCCGCGCTTGAATACACACTTCTTCCTCAAGCGGGCTGTTTCATCGCCGATCCCGCACCCGGAATGAAGGTGATTTTTCTGGCGGGCCCGCCGCACGGGCACGAATTGTTCGGACGAGAAAGACACACCTATTCCTATGGGCACCATCACCCGGACGCGGGGAACATCCTGCTGCAGGATGAGGGACGCTGGATTCTGGCGGACACCGGGTATTCGCTCTGCAAATCCAGCGCCGAACACAACATTCTCCTGATCGACGGTCACGGCCAGCACAACGACAATTATCCGTGGACGCCGCCGCCGCCGTGGGAGATCGTCCCGGAGAAAATCCGCCTCCGCGACTTCGGCGGCAACCGGATCCGCGCCGGACTCGATCTCGGCTGCTTTTATCCGCGGCAGCTCGCATTGCGGAACTGGAACCGTTCCTGCTGGATCGTCGGAGAGGCGATCGCGGTCGTCGATGAGGTGCGGTGTTTCCAACCGCGCCGGATGACCCTTCAATGGGTCTCCGAATACGCGTGGCACAGACAAAACGAGATGACGTTTCACAACGATGCCGGGTGGCGGCTGACCTTATATGGAGACGCCCGCGAAACGCGCACGGATCAAATCCGTCCCTGCCGTCGCTGGCAATCCGCTGAAATCAAATATTTTCACCGTCTGCAGATAAGCAATGTCGATGAAAATGCGACCGAATTCACCTTGCTCTCCATATTCCGCCGGGCGGAGTCTCCCGGAACGGATGAAGCACTGCTCGATTTCCTGCGTCGGGAAACGGCTGACGCGGTCGCACCTGTACATTCTGCGGAGGCGGAAAAATGACTTCACCTCTGAATGACAAAATCTCCCACCCGCCAATCCCGTGGGGCATTTCCACTCTCGGGTGTCCGGAATTGTCGCTCGAAGAGGCGGCGCGTCTGGCGGACCGGTTCGGAATTTTCTTTCTCGAACTGCGCGCGCTGGAGAATTCGCTTGCACTGGAATCGATTCTGACACGCCCGGAGAATTCATCTCTCATGGCCGAACTCTGCGCCGCCGGCAGGATCCGGATGATCGACAGCACCTTCTGGTGCTGCGACCCGACGGAGGAGTCGTTCGACGAATTGTGCGCTCTTGCGGCGATGGCGGATCGATATCACGTGCCGTTTGTACGCATTTTCGGCACCCGGAGCCAGACGCGGCCGACGGAATCTCAACTCGTTGAAGGCGAACGATCCATCAAACACTTTCTTTGGCAAAATTTCGCATGTCGCCTGGTACTGGAAACCCATGACGGATTCTCTGCGGCGGCGGATTGCGCCGCCTTCGCGGCACGATTTCAATTGCCGCCGGCGACACTCTGGGACGTTCATCATACGCTTCATGCCGGGGAATCCCTCGAGACAAGTTTCCAGTTTCTGAAAGCAAGCATCGTTTCGTTCCACGTCAAGGATTGGGACGAAGAGGGCAATGCCGTTCTTCCGGGGTGCGGCATTCTGCCGTGGCGGGAGTTGAGGCCGTATTTTGAACAATTGCCGGGGGTACCGGTCATATACGAATCCGAACGGTTGTGGGAGGCGGATTTCCCGCCGCTGGAAGAGGTTTTGCCGCAACTCGCGGAACAATGGAATTGAAAGTGAAATTCATCGGTGTTATCTTAAACGGGAAATGACGAGAACATGATTCAATTGAGGAGCGACATCATGATTCATTGCGGAAATCCGGTCGCCGCACTGATGGATTATCTGGCGAACCACCATCCGGTAGTGGTGTTCAGCAGCTGCGACATCGTGCAGCGCAACCGCGACATCGAACATCTGCACAAGGATCTTTATCAATTAAGTTGCGTGGCGGGCGGCGAAAGCGTTCTCAACTTTCAATCGATCCATCAGGAGATCCAGCCGAACACCTTCTACATCATCAACCCGAACGAACTGCACAGTTTCTACTCCAAACCCGGTCAGGTCGCTCAGGTTGCCACCTGCCGTTTTCAGTTGCCGGGTTATTCACACCCTCTGCTTCGGCCGCGGATCGCGCTTCCGCCGGAACGGATTGCCGAGGCGCTGGGATTGATCTATCAGATGCAGGCATTGAGGTTGAAGGAGACGCCTCAGGACGCGGTTCGCGCCGGGCTCCGGCTGGCGGAACTCCTTCTGCTGCTGGCGGAATACTGTCCAGGTGAAGAAAAGGAGAAATATACCTCGCTGGTGAACACCGCTCTTGATTTCATCAACGAACATTTCCGTTCCGGCATCGGCGTCGACGCGGTAGCCACCGCCTGCGGAGTAAGCGGCAGTCATCTGTCGCGCACCTTCCGAAAAGAGATGGGGATCACGCCGCAGGCGTTCATCCACCGGCTCCGGCTGGGGTACGCCCAGGAACGATTGTTCCGCACCGACATGAAAATCGCCGACATCGCCCGCGAAGCCGGCTTCGAAAACAGCAAAAACATGAACCTCGCCTTCAAGCGCACCTGCAAAATGAGCGCGAGTTCCTTCCGCGCCCAATATCAGGAGAAAAACAAACTGGAAAAATAAATGAATCTCTGGGAAGCATTAATGATGCTCT
This sequence comes from uncultured Victivallis sp., assembly GCA_944389815.1. GTDB lineage: Bacteria > Verrucomicrobiota > Lentisphaeria > Victivallales > Victivallaceae > Victivallis. The sequence continues at coordinate 32,998 of CALXNS010000034.1, forward strand.
GTTTCGGCATCGGCTGGCCGGTGGCGATTTACAAGACGGTCAGAGAAAAAAATCCGGCAGGGAAAAGCGTCGCCTTCTCCTGGATCATCGTCGCCGGTTATCTGGCCGGCATCATTCACAAACTCGACAACCCCGACTGGGTGCTTTTTTTGTACGTCATCAATACGGCAATGGTTCTGATCGATCTGGCATTGATGCATAAATACCGCCACCGGAACAACCGCCCGCCGGCAGCCGTCTCCACGCAGCATCCTTGAACATTGCCGCCGGCCTTCCTCTGCCGCACAGCAGCCCCCGTCAAGTCTCGCCGTGGAGGACGACGAAAAATTCCCCGGAAAATTTATTCCGGAAATTGACAATTGAAACAATTCATGCTATTTTTCGTTACGGGATGCCTTCCGCATCTCAATTCCATCAACGCAGAAGGAGGTACTTCATGAAACTGATGCTCCTGACCTTTGCCGGAACGATCGCATTGTTGCTGTTGAGCGGCTGCTGCGGAAGCTGCTGCTGAAACAGAAAAGAGACCGGCAAACGCTCCGCCGCGCCGCTTCAGAAAATAAAGCGGTACGGCGGAGTAAATTTTTGTGCCCGATCCTCTTTATTTGTCGCGCACAAAATCCAGATGTTTCGTCAATGAGCCGTCCGCATTCCGTTTGAAGTGCGCGTGAATGCGCCCCTCCGGTATCCGCAACTGGAAGGAACCGCGTTTCACCGGCCCCGGCTGCGGGTCAAATTCATACTCCGCCCAACCCGGCCGCGTCGGACGGATCCCGAAGAGCCGCCGCACGATCACGTTGCCCGGAGCGCTTCCCCACGGATGGGCGAAACTCATATTCGGCTTGAGCTCCACATCCCACGCTTCGGTGGTCACGGTGGCGCCGCCGGAGATCATCCGCAGCCAGGAGCGTTCCCCATCGGAGGTCATCAGTTCAATCGCCCGCTCCGCCCGGCGATGCCGGAAGAGCGCGTCCAGATAAAATTGTGCGCCGTAGACGCTGCATTTCATGCCGCTGCGATCGATGAAATCAAGTGCCCGTCCGACATGATTTTCCTCCGCCACGCCGAATGCCAATGCGAACATGTTCGCGTGGAACGAAGCATGAGTGCTCCCGACATGATCGAGAAAGAGCCCGCGCTCCCCGTCGTACAGACGCGCATTGAACGCGGCGCGCAGTTCGGCGGCAAGTTCGGAAAATTTCCGCGCATCGCGGTCGCGCCCGAGATAATCCGCCAGTTCCGCAAGCAGCGTAAGATCCCAGTAGACGAACGCATTGGCCACCGCGTTCCCGGAACCGAATTCGTAATTGTCCCGACAGGACATCGGCCAGTCGACGATGATCCGCATCGGAAATTCACTGACCAGCCCGTCGCAGAGCAGTTCATGGAACGAACACTCCTTGACCAGACGCGGATAATATTGCTCCAGCAACCCCATATCCCCCGTGTGCAGCAGATATTCCCGCATGACCGGAATCAGAAACATCCGCCATTCGCACGGCCACGTCGTGTGGTTGATCTGATACTCGAAGGTGCGGCGCGCCACACGCGAACGGTGTTCGACGCAGAAATGCGTCAACATGTTGATGTAGGCGTCCGCCTCGTAGGCCATCCGTTCCCGGCTGGGGCAGTCGTAATAGACGTCCCACGTCGTGTAACGGATGGTGTCGCGGCAGAAATTCCAGACTTTCTCCAGCCGGTGGTCGCTCAATTCCAACGTCGAATCCTTCTCGTTGAACGGCGAATTGAGCGCGATCGCCGCCACATCGCCGCTCCGCAGCTCCCCGGGGTAATCGACCAACTCCAGATAACGGAACGAACGCACTCCGAAATTCGTCAGCGTCGCGCCGCCGGCGGGAAAACGCCACCCTTCCTGATAACAATTTCCAGTCCGCATCTGAAAACGCACTTCGCCGGACGGCAGGAGTTCCTCGCCGAGCCGCATTTCAACGACCCCCTCGCGCGAAGTGCGAAGTTCCGGAGCGCCGGTGACGTTGCGCCCAAAATCCACCAGAATCCGCCGTACGTCGAGCCGCCGGATCTCCTGTGGCGCAACCCGGGTGAAACGGTAATTCGGAATGCCGGCAGGTTCAATCTCATACGCGTCGCCGGGAGCAAAAATTTTCGCCTTCTTCCATTTGCGATCATTGAATCCCGTCCGAAGCCAGCCGAAGGGATAGAGTTCGCCGTCAAGATGTTCCGGGGTCTCGCCCGGGCCTGAACTGCCTTTGTGGAAAGAGCCGAATCCGGGATGAAACCAGCAGAACGGCGAAAATATGTCATTCGCCGGCAACGTTTTCCAGTCGGATCCGCTGACGATCTTCCTGGTACTGCCGTCCCGGTATTGGAGTTCGAGCCGCAACGCGAAACCGTAACGTTCGCCGCGCGAAATCACCCCGATGACGTTGCGTCCCTCCACGAGCGCAGCCGTGACGTCGAAATGATGTTCCACCGCGTGCGCATCGACGATCGGACGTGCCGGTCCGGCACCGACCTGGGTCGAATTGACGAAGAGGCGATATTTCAGAAAGCTTCCGGCCATCAACCAGTTATGTTCATATTCAACGCGCATCCAGTCCTTCCAGAGATAACTGTGCGGATCCGCGGTGATCCACACCGTCGCCGACTTCAGATGTTTCCGGACGTTGAACACCTTGCGGCAGAATTGATTGCCGGGGCCGCCGATATAGGATGGGGTCATGTTGTCTTTCTCCCTCTTGTTTACACTCTTTCTTCCAATATAAGACTTTTTGTCGTCAAAGCAAGCCCGATCGGCGCGGCATGAAAAAAAACAAATCGTTTTTTTACAAATTTGCTTGCAATTTACGGAACCGCACGCACCTTAGTAGAAACAGTTCAGAAACTGGTATCAAACCCCAAATCAATTCCAATTCACGGAGCTCAAAAAAAATGGAACCGGACGTCGATTTGAAAACAATGCTCGCCGCGCAGGAACCGAATTTTTCCACTCAATGCAACCTTCTCGGTGAATCCTGGCACAGCATCGGTTATCACTCCCAGGTCCCCACCGGTACGTGGGTGCACGCCACACGCACATCGATCTATTACGCGCTTGCATTGCTCGCTTCGGGCGAAACCGCCTGGATCGAACGCGCTCCCAAAGTCATCCGCGCCGTCCTCGCCAGCCAGGTGACCGATCCCTACGACCCCGCCTTCGGCATCTGGCCGTGGCTCGATGAGGAACGCGTCCCGCAGATGGCGCCGCCCGACTGGAACTGGGCGGATTTCATCGGCGCCGCCCTCTGCCACATACTGCGAGAATATTCCGATCTTCTCGATGACGCGATCAAGGCGGAGATCCGGGCCGCCCTCGAACGCGCGGCCTGGTCGATTTTCCGCCGGAATGTTCAGCCCGAATACACCAACATCGCGATCATGGGCGCCGCCGTCACCGGCGCCGCCGCCGAACTGCTCCACATTCCGCTCCTGCTCGAATACGCCCGGAGACGGTTGGAAAAATTCGCCGTGCACACCGAAAAATCCGGAGGCCTCACGGAATACAACAGCCCCACCTACACCTTCATCGCCCTTTTCGAACTCGAACGCATTCTGCAATTGATCGAAGACCCGGTCATCCGCGAATACGCCACGAAACTTCATGAAGTTGTCTGGGGCAAAATCGCCGACCACTTCCATCCGCTCACCGGTCAGCTCTGCGGTCCGCAGTCGCGCGCCTACAACGATTTTCTTTCGAAGGGAACCGTCCGATTCCTGCGCTGGGCCACCGGCGTTGAAATTCCATTGGGACCGCAGCCGGCCGACAGCGGAAACCCGCTCAGTTTCAATTATGACGGCATCCGCCATTTGCCCTGCCCGGAAAAAATCCGTCACCGGTTCGCCGAACTGCCCCGGGACGAATTCGAACTTCGTGAATGCTGCATCCGCCGCGTGCCGGAGGAGAATTCGTTTCATGCGGTCGCCTGGTTCAGTACCGAAGCCACGCTCGGCAGCGGCAGCCGCGACGCCTTCTGGGCGCAGCGCCGCCCGATGCTGGGATACTGGATGGCGGCCAACGGACAACCGGCCGTTTTGAAGGTGCGTTTCCTGAAGGACGGCCGCGACTGTTCCGCCGCCGGCATCTGGCAGGCGCAGCGCGGAACCGAGATCGTTTTCGCCATGCAGATGTTGACCAACCTCGGCGATTATCACATCACGCTCGACCGGCCGCCGCAGGGAATCTACACGTTTCATTCGCTCGCCTACAGCTGGGAACTCCACGCCGCGGACGCTGAAGTGACGGAAGAGTCGGACGGTTCCTTCGTCATGAGTTCCGGCGCGTACAAAGTGCGGATCACTCCCGCACCCGACGGACGTTTCCACGATGAACCGGTCAAGTGGCGCTGCATTCAGGAAAAGGGCTGCTGCCGGGTCGAAGCCGTGCTCTGCGACGGAGCCGAACGCAGTCTCGCCTTCGACGAGAATCTCCGCTGTGAACTTGGCGGCGCTCTCGAACTTTTCCCCGCAACGGCTGAACCATCCACGGAAAAACCGGTCAAAACCATGTCTGAGGGAAAGATTCATTTCTCCCGGAATGGTCTCACCGTCACTGCACCTGACCATGCGGTGACGTTTCAGTAATCGGACAAAGAATCACTTCCGGTCAAAATAAAGAACACGGCGGAGAAATGATTTCACTTCCCGCCGTGTTTTTCTGCATTTGCTGTTACATTCAGCTCTTCTTCTCCTCCATCGCCGGCTGGCCGTCGGCACCGGGTTTGCTCCACGCCCGTTTCTGGGGCGGATTGTAGGGCCGCGCCTTGAGCCGGTAATGGCCGTGTCCGAGCAATTGATCGAGTTTTCGCAGCAACTCCTGCGTGACGGTGATCTTTCCCCTGTGCGCTTCAATGAAGGTGACCGAATCGTCCACCCCCACCAGGCAGATCACCAGCCGCGTCTCCCCGGGAACTTCATAACACGCTTTCGCCGCCGCTTCCAGATCGCCCTTCCTGAGCTTGTCGGCGTAGAAATGCAAATGCAGTTCCTCGGTGAAGAAACTCGGAGCGTCCAGCAACGAATACACCTTGTCCACAATGACGCGCGGTTTCTCGTTTTCGTCGCGTTTGCTCACCGTCGCCTCCAGCAGCAGCGGAGTTCCCGGCGACATATCGATTCCCGCCGCGGTGAGCGCTCCGAGCGCCCGTTCGTAAATCATGCATTCCGCCGAGGAATCCAGATCCTCCAGCAGCAGGATGCCGAACTGTTTGCCCGAATTCCGGCTGAACTTCTGCGTGAAGGAGTTCACCATTCCGGCCACCCGGATCTGCGTGTTGTCCTTGAGCGTCTCCAGCTGCCGCAGCGGCACCGAAGAATAGGTCCGCACCAGTTCGGCATACGGATCGAGCGGATGGCCGGTCACGTAGAACCCGAGCAGCTCCTTCTCGCTCTTTAAAATCTCCTGCAACTCGAATTCCGGAATATCCGGAATCGGCACCGAACACCCGTCATTCCCGCCGTCGTCGAGCAGATCGAAGAGCGACCCCTGTCCGGCGGCCTTATCCCGGGCGCGCCCCGCCGCGAACGCCATCATTGGTTCCGCGGTCGCCAGCAGCTGCGAACGGCGAAGCCCGAGCCCGTCGAGCGCCCCCGCCCGGGTCAAATGTTCCAGCATGCGCGAATTGAGGTCGCTGCCGCACCGTTCGCAGAAATCGAGGAACGTTTCGAATTTCCCCTCTTCGCGCCGGCTCTCGATGATCCGCCGCGCCGCGATTTCGCCGACCCCCTTGATCGCCCCCAGGCCGAAGCGGATCCGTCCGGCGTCCACCGAAAAACTGATCCCGCTCGAATTGACGTCCGGCGGCAGCACTTCGATGCCCATCTCCCGGCAGGCGTTGATCAAAAAAGCGATCTTTTCGGCGCTCTCAAGTTCGCTCGTGAGCACCGCGGCCATGAATTCGACCGGATAATTCGCTTTGAGGTACGCCGTCTGATAGGTGACGAAACCGTACGCCGCCGAGTGCGATTTGTTGAACCCGTACCCGGCGAACAACTTGATCTTCTCCCAGATCTGATCGGCAAGCTTTTCGTCGATGTTGTTGGTCTCCTTGCAGCCCTTGAAGAATTTCTCGCGCTGCTTGGCAAGCACATCGACTTTCTTCTTGCCGATCGCCCGCCGGAGAATGTCCGCGCCGCCAAGCGTGAAACCGGCCAGAACCTGCACCACCTGCATGATCTGCTCCTGATAGAGCATGATCCCGTACGTTTCCTTGAGGCACTCCTCCATCAGCGGATGGTCGTAGATGATTTTCTCTTCGCCTTTTTTACGCCGGATGAAGTCCGGAATGAACTGCATCGGCCCCGGACGGTAAATCGCCAGAAGCGCGATGATGTGTTCAAGCGTCTCCACGCCGAACGAACGGCAGAGATTCTGCATGCCGCCGGATTCCAGCTGGAAGACCGCGATCGTATCGCCGCGCCGGAGCATTTCGAAGGTTTTCGGATCGTCGAGCGGAATTTTCATCATATCCAGTTCGACGCCGTGGTTTTCCTTGATCATGTCGATCGCATTCTTGATGATCGTGAGCGTCCGCAGCCCGAGGAAGTCCATCTTCAACAGCCCCTGCTCCTCGCACGGATGCGCCGGAAACGGCACGACCATGCTGTCGGACGCGCTCCGCGCCAGCGGCACGAGATTGTCCAGCCGCTGGTCGCCGATGATCACTCCCGCGGCATGGATGCCGGTCTGCCGGTTCAACCCCTCCAGCACCTTGGCGAACTTCCACACCTGGGCGATCTGCGGATCGTTTTCGAGCGCGTCGGCGAGCTCCTTGTTCTGTTCGACGGCCTTGTCGAGGGTCATTTTCGGATCCTCGGGGATCATCTTCGAGAGCCGGTTGCCGAATTCGAAATCGAACCCGAGCACCCGGGCGACGTCCTTGACCACCGCCTTGGCCTTCAACTGACCGTAGGTGCAGATCTGCGCGACGCTGTCGAATCCGTATTTGCCGCGGACGTAATCGATCACTTCGCCGCGCCGTTTTTCGCAGAAGTCGATGTCGAAGTCCGGCGGACTTACCCGTTCCGGATTCAGAAACCGTTCAAAAAAGAGCCCGAACCGCAATGGATCGATGTCCGTAATCAGCGTGAGATACGCCACGAGCGACCCCGCGCCCGAACCGCGCCCCGGCCCGACCGGAATACCCTGGCGCTTCGCGTGCCGGATGAAGTCGGAGACCACGAAGAAGTAACTGATGAATCCGGTCTTCTCGATGACGCCGAGCTCGTAATCCATGCGTTCGAGAATTTTCTGCTGCCGGGGGGTGAAGGAGCCGCAGGTGCGCGGATTGAATCCGTAACGGTACTCCATGTTGTCGAGGCACACCTCGCGCAGATCGTTCCGGTCGGCGAGCCGGCCGTCCGGCATGAAGAACTTCGGGTAATGGTTCACTTCGGGCACGTATTTGAATTTCATGCTGCAACGGTCGGCAATCAACCGCGTATTGGTGATCGCCTCCGGGAGTTCCCGGAAAATTTCGCGCATCTCCGCTTCGCTCTTGAAGTAATAATCCGGCCCCGAGAATTTGAAATGCTTCTCCGCCAGACGCGCCCCGGTCTGAATACAGAGCATGATCTCATGCGCTTCGGCGTCTTCCTTGCGCATGTAATGCACGTCGTTGGTGGCGATCATCCGCAGGTTGTTCCGCCGCGCGAGATCGACCAGGAATTTATTGCAGCGGCGCTCCTCCTCCATGCCGTGATCCATCAGTTCGATGAACAAATTGTCACTGCCGAAAATTTCCAGATAATCGTGAAGCGCCTGTTCGGCGCGCCGTTCGTCGCCCTGGAGGAAATATTGGGAAATCTCGCTGCCGATGCAGGCCGTCGAACAGATCAATCCATCGTGGTATTCGCGCAGCAGCGCTTTGTCGATCCGCGGCTTGTAATGGAATCCATCCTTGTTGGCGGCGGACATGAGTTTGCACAAACTTGCGTAACCGCGGTCGTTCTCGCAGAGCAAAATCAGATGGAACCCGCCGCGGTTGAATGGTTTGTTCGAATCGAAATCGCGCATGTCGCCGGGTGCGACATACGCCTCCACGCCGATGATCGGATTGATCCCCGCCCCGGAGAGCGTCTGGTGAAACTCCTCGACGCCGCCCATGTAACCGTGGTCGGTGATGGCGATGGCGTTCATATCCATCTCCTCGGCGAGCTTGAGCAGTCCCTTGACGGTGCAGGCGCCGTCGAGCATGCTGTAATGAGTGTGCAAATGCAGATGTACGAAATCGGAAGGCATCTTCAAAAAATTCCCGTTGCAATGGTCAAGATAATTATGCTTGTAGTATACTTCCGGAATCGATTTTTCTCAACCCGGGAAATGATTTTTTTCGCAAAAATCATTGTCTTCCGACTGTTGTGGTCAAACTCCCCGGCAGCCTCCGGCGCCACCGGAGTCGACGACATTCGTGCAGACGTGTTTTTCTTGAATTGCGTCAACGGTGGAAATTAATTTTTCATCCTCAGCAAAAATAGTTCGCCGCCTCCTTTCCCCCCACTGACTCTGCGGGCAAAGATGGAGGAAATGGGCCAGATCCATGGCCTGCGGGAACCGGATGTGAGACCGGTTCCCGCAAGCCTGCCTGCCGCCGCTGAACTCAGCAATCGAGCAGTCGCGGCGCAATGAACAACCCGAACGGTTGAAGTCGGTATTCGTAACTGAACATATCCCCGTTCGTCCGCCACGCCTGCGGCCCCATCCACGAATAACGGAAACTCAGATGCACCGCGCCGAAACAGTTGATCCGGCTGCCGTAAAGCGTGAGATCGATCGCATGTCTTCCCGCGGCAACCTCACCGAGGGCGCATTCAAACGGCGCAAACGCGAGATCCCCCATTTCTTTCCCATCCAGCCGCACCGACATCAATGTGCCGCGAAACGCCGAAAACAACACCTCGCGGGCGGCGTTCGGTCCGGTCAAACCCTCCGGCACGTTCGAAGCGCGGCTCGGCAGATGCAGCATGAGCTGCCGCGTTTCCGGCGCATCATATTCGAAGTGATAGGTGATGTTTCCACCAAAGAACGGCAGCCCCTGCTGCGTCGCGTCTCCGAGCGTCAGTTCCCGCACCGGTTCCACGATCACCGCGCGGTCGCCGCGGAGCCGCACGCCGAAATCGCCCAGAAGGTATGCCCATTCAACATTCGTCCGCTCCGAATACGGTCTCCGGAGAATCAGTTCATGTTTCCCCGCCGGAAAATCCGGCAATGCAACGCATTTCAACGCCCGGTCGGTCCACCACGACTCCACGTTCATCGGAACTTCCACGCCATCCCAGAAAACGACCGTCGTCTCCGGCTGTTCCAGCGCCAGGCGCGCTCCCGAAACCGGAACACGGCTGTCGATGACGAACCGCATTTCCAGCGTATCGAGAATTTTGTCCGACGCCTTCATCACCCAGGGCTGGACAATCTGTCCGGTAACCGGCGGCAATCCCATTTCGGCACGGGCGAGATTGTTGAGGCGCAGCACTTCTTCGCGGGGGCGCCACGTGCCGTCCCCGGAGAGTTTCCACTCCGCCTGGTCGAGCAGCAGCACATTCGGCTCGTCAAGCGAAACCGGCACCGTTCCTTCCGGCATCCGCAGAAAACCGCGCGTCGCCTTTTCGACCTCGTCCTCCCGGAACGGTACCTGACGCAGAGTCACTCCCTCGCAGACCTGCGCCGGTTCCAGTTTCAGCAACAGGTGGCCATGTGCGCAGAAATCCTGTTTTTCGAGCAGCGTCCAGTCGTTTTCGATCCGTCCGGCCAACGGGGTTGAAGTACCGTCGGCGGTATTGAGCAGCGAAATCTGCCACGAACCGCGAATCCGCACCGTCCCGCGGAACGATACGCCCATGCGGGCTGTGTTGACGAGGAACAAATACCCCTTGTCATTTTCGCGGCGCAACTGATAAATCAATGTGGAAGACGGAGTTCCGTCCTCACAGATCACCGCGACGTCGCGTTCGGGCGCGAGCGCTTCAAGAAGATCGATCCGGTTGAAGGGAACCTTTTCGCATTTTTCGGCCAGTTTGGCGGCGCGGTCGGATTCGATCGCATCGGCGAGCGTCGCAACCGGGCCGGAAAAAATCACCCGGCCGCCCGCAGCGACAAATTGTTCGAGCCGTTCCAGCGTCGAATTCCGCAATGTCACCGTCGGCGGGACGATGACCACGTCGTAAGCCATCTCTCCGACGATGAGACATTTGCCGATCTGAAGCGGCGACTGCTTCGGCAGCAGCGCTTCGGAGATGAAGTCGAAATCGATCAGTCCGAAAAGCAGCCACTGAATCAGGTTTTGAAAATCCTCTTCCGACTGCTGCCGCCGCCCCGCGGTCTGTTCAATCGGTCCGCAGTGCAGCCAGAAAGATTCGATCGGATGGATCACTCCGACCCGCACCCGGGCACGACCGCGCGACATGGCGCAGTTCACCCGGGCGAAATGGTCGGCGATCAGATGATATTTCTCGAACCACGGCGACTGATAGCTGATCGACGCAGGATAATCCCGTTTCGCCTCGCCCGCCATCGACAGCCACGCCAGATGCGGAACGCGCACCGTAACTCCGAGCGCCGCCTGCCAGTCGCCGTGTCCCTTGTGCCCCATGAAACTGAAATCCCAGTCAGTCACGCCGTCGAGTTCACAGAGAACGCCGCCGCGTCCGGCCTGACGTGAAACGCTCGCAACCTGTTTGGCCGTACTGTATTCGAACCAGTCGCAGAGCATGTCGATTCCCGGCAGCTGAAACGATCGGTAACAGCGCATCGCTTCTCCGATGCAGAAGGTTTGACTGGTCAGCGCCCCTTCCGCATTGAGGTGCCCCGAGAAACGGATGCCGTGCGCTTCGCACCATTGCCCGATCTCATCGCAGAACGCTCCGGCAAACCGTTCGGCAAGATGGTCATGATAACGATAACGCGCCGTAGAATACCGGTCGCCGGGCAGCTGCCAGACGATTTCCGGAATCGTCGGGAGAAATTCCGTACCGTAGCAGCGACGGTAACTCTCGTCGAAGGTGTCCGTCCACGGCAGAATGACGTCTTCCCCGCTGCGGGCGGAACGCAGCCAGGTTTTGGCGGGGAACTGCGGTTCATCGGTGAAAATCGCCGGAATCACCTTGCCGAATTCGTCGCCGACGCTCCGGAAATACGCTTCGTAGGTCACGTCGATGAATTTTTGGACCGCTTCCGGATTGAGCGTATCCAGATAAGTTTCGCCGTTGAACCAGCTGCTTTCTTCTTGAAGTTCGCGATAAAGGAAGAAGCGAGTCTCCCCGTCTTTCAATGTTTCGTCGGCGGCGAGAATCCGGCTGGATTCCAGACAATCTGCGGCATCTAATTTCACCGCGAAGACCGCATGCGGCGTTTCGCCGGACCGTTCAGTCGGAGTCAATCTCAGAAAGCGAGCGCGATATCGCGGATCCTTCGTGACGATGCCGCCCGCGGCGCCGCTCGGCCAGCGGTCTTCATCGTAAAGCCAGGCGAGCATCTTCCGCTCCCGGGCGCCTTCGACGCACTCGCGGACGCGGGCCATGAACTCCTCGCTCAGATAAGGGGTCTCCAAGCCGGTTCTGGCATGCATATGAAAGCCGCCCATCCCCATTTTCCTGAAAATATCGATCTGCCGGAGCAGTTCAGCCGGCTCCAGCGCGCTGTTCCACGCCCAGAACGGCGTCTCCCGGTACAACGCCCCCGGCGCAGCGAAAAGAGCGTCAAAATCCCGTCTGGCATCATCGGCGTATAACGATTCCATCTTCGTACCTCCCTCATGACACATGAAGTGATCGTTCATTTCAGAGATCCCGGACTATGGATCCCCGTCAGCTTTCATTACAATACTTCGGCCCCCGATTGCGAACCTTGATTTTTTCAACAAAAATAAGCATTTTTCGGGCATTTTTGTTGAAGAGGTGGTTGCAAGTGCGCGATCCGTGCGATATTTTCCATAACAGTGAGCACAGCAGGGAGAACATGCGCAATGATACATCACCCGGAACCGAGTCCGGAATGGAATGCTCAAAACGGAGTCGATTTCGACTTCAAGGTGCTTTATTACATTCACGACCGGGAATACAATTTCCGAAGCCGCCACTCCCACAAGTTCTGCGAACTTGTCGTCGTGCGCGAGGGAAGCGCCGAACACACCCTCGACGGCATGCACAGCCGAATTCACGCCGGAAGCGTCTTTTTCATGCGCCCGGGAGAACAGCATTATTACAGTCGCGCCAACAAGCTTGGAATTTACAACATCCTATTCTCCAGCGGCTTCATGGACAAAATCCGCCGCGACCTTCCCGCGGAGTCGATCGTCGGACATTTTTTTTCCTCTTTTCACTACACGCCGCGCGCACTTTCCGGCGAACCTTTCCGTCGGCTGCTCGCACTGCTTGTCGAAGTCCTCGATGAACCGCGCTCCGATCGTCCCGGCGCCCGGATTCAAATTTTCGCCGACGCCCTCAAAATTCTTCTGCTGGTCAGCCGTTCCGCCCGCCTGCCCGACGCCGGGCGCGCCAGCGATACGGAATACCGGATCAGTCAGCTGCTCGAAAAAATCGGCGCCACCCCCGCCGAAGCGTGGCCCCTCGAACGAATGTCCCGATTCTGCGGGCTTTCGGAATCCGGATTCCGACGGAATTTCCTCCGCGTGACCGGTTCTTCGCCGATCCGCCATCTGCTGACACTGCGGCTGGAGAAAGCGGCGCAGCTCCTGCAGGAACAATCTCTTTCCATCGCCGAAATCGCCGAAACGTGCGGCTTCAGCGACAGCAATTATTTCGCCCGCTGCTTTCATCGCGAATTCAATTGTTCGCCGCGCGCCTACCGCCGCCGGGAACGCCGTACCTGATGCGACACAACCGCAGTCACTGCGGAAGAAAATTTAAAAGAAAGATTAAGGTATCGCAATGAAAATTTCCATCACTTCTCCGTTCCGCAACCGGGACGGTTCGAACACCAGCTGGTTCCAGACCCGTCCCGCCTCACTCGGCAATGGCCGTCTCGTCATGACCATGCAGCCGATCACCGGCAGCGACCATTACGGCGCGGTCGTCGAAACCACCTCGGAGGATTCCGGTGAACACTGGAGCGCCCCGCAGCCGGTACCCGGGTTCGAATGCGAAGAACTCTCCGGCGGCGTCCTCATGGGAATCTGCGATGTCGTTCCCGAATATCACGCCCCCACCGACACGGTGCTGGCGATCGGCCACAATGTCTATTACCGTGACGGCAGGCTGCTCGACACCCTCGGCGACTGGAACGCCAATGCCGCCCGGCCGGATCTGCCGCGTTATCCGGTCTGGGGCGTCCGCGACAACCGGGGGCGCTGGATCAGACAGCGACGAAAACTCGAACTCGTCGATTCGGACAATATGTCGATCTATTCCTGCAACTGTTCTCAGCGGCTCTTCCGCGGCGAAACGGAACTCATCGTGCCGCTCACGTGGGGATTGTGGGGACGGATGGACCGGATGTTCTCTTCGCTTCGCGTGCATTACGACGGTCGTGAACTGACCGTGCTCGAACGCGGCAACACCCTCGAACTTCCGGTCGGCCGCGGCCTCATGGAGCCGTCGCTGACCGAATGGGACAACCGCATTCTCGTTACGCTGCGCACCGAAGACAATTCAGGGTATTTCGCCGAATCCGTCGACGGCGTGCAGTGGGGGCCGCTGCGGAAATGGGAATTCGACGACGGCACGGTGCCGGTGATGTACAACACCCAGCAGCACTGGCTCCGTCACTGCGGCCGCCTCTATTTGATCTACAACCGGAAGATGGCGGACAATCAGCATCTGATGCGGTACCGCACGCCGCTCCTGATCGCCGAAGTCGCTCCGGAAACGATGAAACTGCGCCGTTCCACCGAAACGATCATTTTCCCGATGCTGCCGGAAACGCAGCCGGACGGCTCCTTCCTGGCGGCATTGATGGGAAATTTCCATCCGGTGCAACTCAGCGAAACCGAATCCCTCGTCGCGGTCGGCGAGAACCGTTACTACGATCACTACCGCGGCGACACGCTGATCGCCCGCATCAGCGGCTGTTGATTAATAAATCGTCAACTTCGGCGATGACCATCTCCGGAGTGATCTGCCGGATGCAGCGATTCTCCCCCCGGGGACATTCGCGGCGGAAGCATGGAGCACACTCTATTTTCCGATAAAGCAGCCGCCAGTTCGAAGCGATCGGCCCGGTCGCGGTGTAATCGGTCGGACCGAAGACGGCCACCCCCGGCGTACCGAGCGCGGCGGCCAGATGCATCACGCCGGAATCGTTGGCCACGGTGACGACTGAGGATTTCAAAAGATGCATGAGGTCGGCAAGCTGGGTGCGTCCGCACAGATTGAACGCCTTCTGACCGGACAGGCCGGCGACCACCTCGGTTCCGATGATCCGTTCGGATCCCGCCCCCAGAACCGCCACGATGCCGCCGCGGGCGATCCACGCCTCCGCCACTTGTCGGAAATTTTCGCTCGGCCAGCGTTTGGCCGCGCCGTATGCCGCGCCGGAGGCGATGGTCATAAGCTTCGGATGGTCACAGATGGCGGTGATCCCGGGGCGCAGTTCATCGACGGCGGGGCGCAGTCGGAAAACCGGCATTTTCCCGTCCCACTCCGGAGCGCCCATGGCGCGGGCCATCGCGAGCAGCTTATTGGCTTGATGGCTCAATGCCAGTTTCCGTTTCGGCCGGGCCGGAAAACGAAACGCCCGCTTCAAAAGCAGCGAACGCCAGCGCGCCGCCGCCCCGTAAAGCGTGCCGACTCCGGCAAGACGCATCAGCAGCGCATCACGGAAGGAGTTGTTGAAGAGCACCCCGACTCCGAACCGTAACTGGCGCAGCCGCCGGAACTCCCGCCAGCGCCAGAGCCGGTGCGACTGTTTCAATTCGACCACGCCGTCGACGATCGGCAGCGAACCGTACAGCGGCTGCTGCGAACGCGGGGCAATCACGTAAAGCGCGCAAATCTCCGGAACGATCTTCCGGAGAACCGAAAGTGCCGGAAGCGCCATGACCGCGTCACCGAGATGGTTCGGCATCCGGACGACCAGCCCGTTGCGCCAGGCCCGTTCCGGAACCGGTTCCACCGGAAAACTTCCGGCGGGAAAATCCTTCCGGATGTCCAGAAAATGCACGTATTCTTCCTGAGCTGCCATATCGTCGTCTTTTTTCCGTTTACCGCGCGCTCCCGCCCCGCCCGGAAGCGACACGGAAATTTCTTTCAGGCGTTTAAAATAAACCATTGTGGCCTTTTTTTCAATCGGAGAAGGAAAAAGCGGCAGGATTTTCGGCATTGTTTTGCAATAAATGACGTTTGTTACTTGAAATTTCCGAAAAAAAAAGTCTATTATGCATTATGAATGTTTATGACAAGGGAAATTTTATATTCAGGTAAAGGTTCTCATGGGCAATCAATGCTTGGCAAAGTTGTTTTCCACCCACATCGGCATCGACCTCGGAACCGCGAACTGTCTGGTCTATGTGCGGGACAAGGGAGTGGTGCTGTCGGAACCGTCGGTGGTGGCGATCAAGGAAAGCACCCGCGAGGTTCTCGCCGTCGGCAGTGAAGCCAAAAGCATGCTCGGCAAAACCCCGTTCAACATCCGTGCCATCCGGCCGATGAAGGACGGCGTGATCGCGGACTTCGAAATCACCGAGGAGATGCTGCGCTATTTCATCCAGAAGGCGATTCGTTCGGTTCCGTGGCGGAAGCGGCTGCTCCATCCCAGAGTTCTCGTGGCGGTGCCGTCCGGGATCACCGAAGTGGAAAACCGTGCGGTCAAGGACAGCGCCAAACGCGCCGGCGCCGGCGAAGTGGTTCTGGTCGAAGAACCGATGGCGGCCGCGGTCGGCGTCGGGCTTCCGGTGGCGGAACCTTCCGGCAGCATGATCGTCGACATCGGCGGCGGCACGACGGAAGTGGCGGTCATCTCGCTTTCCGGCATCGTCGGCGCGCGAAGCGTCCGGGTCGGAGGTGATGAGCTCGATGACGCGATCATTCAGCATTTGAAGAAGGTCTACAATCTGATGATCGGCGAACTCACCGCCGAACAGATTAAAATGCGGATTGGAAGCGTTTATCCAGTCAAGGACGACGAAAGTCTGGAAGTCAAGGGACTCGATCTGGTTTCGCGCGTGCCCAAAACCGTGCGCGTGACCGCGGCCGAGATCCGCATGGCGCTTCAGGAACCGATCACCACCATCATCGAAGCGGTGCGTGCGACGCTGGAGCGCTGTCCTCCCGACCTGGCGGCGGATCTGATCGACCGGGGAATCATGCTGGCAGGCGGCGGTGCGCTGCTCGCCGGACTCGATAAATTATTAACCGAAGAGACCGGACTGCCGGTATTCGTTTCGGAGGAACCGCTCAACGCGGTCGCCAAAGGAACCGGGGTCATGCTTCAGGAAGACAGCATCTGGTCAGCGTAACTATTTCGGCAACATGAAGATTGATTTGAAAGCCCTGCGGCCGGTCGCACTCGGCGACCGGGAGTTGTTTGAAGAGAAGTTCGCCGTGCAGCCCAATCAGAGCTGCGAGTGCAGCTTCGCTAATTTATTGATGTATCAGGTACCCTACGGAATTGAATTTGTTCCGGATGACGAAGGAAGACTGATTGTTTACGAACGCGTCAGCCGGACGATTCATTATCCGATCGGGCCCTGGACGCCGCCGGAGGAATTGCGGAAAATCAGCCTGGCGTTCATGGATGCCGGCTTGACCGACGGCGGCATTTACGACGTGCCGGAGGAGTTTCTCGACCGCCATCCGGACTGCGACCTGTTTTTCGAACTGGAATTCGATGAAGGTGCGATCGATTATCTCTATTCCATAGAGAAAATCGCCACCTTCACCGGGCCGAAATTGCGCAAAAAACACAATCTGGTCAAACAATTCCAGACCAACTGGCCCTACGCGACGGTTCGGAAGATCACCCGGGCGGAACTGCCGGAAGTAGCCCGGCTCGCGACGGAATTGAATTCCAGACTTGAACCGTGCGAATTCCTCGAAGAGGAGGCGGTGGCGATGAAGTGCGCCCGGGATCATTTCGACGAACTCGGCCTCGGCGGTGTGATTTTGTATGCGGAACCGGATTTTCCGGCAGGTTTCTCCATCTACAGCATGATCGGCGAAGATACCGTGGACGTACATTTCGAGAAAGCCGATCACACGGTCAAAGGGGCGCCGCAGACCTTGACGTGGCAACTGGCGCTCGCATTGCGCGGCAAGGCGAAATTCATGAATCGCGAACAGGACATGAATGAAGAATCGCTGCGTCATGCCAAACGCTCTCTTGATCCGGAACGGTTCTTCAAACGTTATTTCCTCAGGACAATCCGCTGAGCGGTCGTTCCGGCAATGTCTTCCGCATTCTCAGAGAGAGAGAGAGAGACATTGCCGGAACGATGAATGCGCATGGCGTTGGCGTTTCCAGATGAATTTGGTGTGTTTCTTTGCAGACGGGAGGAGTATGAACTGATGAAAAAGATTCTTTTCCTGAGTGGAAGTCCGCGTTCCGGAAGCAACAGCCGCGCGGCATTGGAAAGCATTGCGGACGGCGTCAGGGAGAATTTGTCGCAATGTTGTGAAGTGGAATTCATCGATGTGCCGAAGTTGAAGTTGTCCGGCTGCGTCGCCTGCGACGGCTGCAAGAAAAACGGCGGTCGCTGCGTCCGCCCCGATGAGAGCGCCGCGTTGATGGAAAAAGTCGCAACCGCGGATGTCCTGATCCTCGGCATGCCGGTTTACTGGTGGGGAATTTCCTCCCAGTTGAAAATGGCGATCGATAAATTCTACAGCAAAGACGAAGCCTTTCACACGATGAAAAAACAAGTCGGCGTAGTCGCGGTCGGCGCGGCGGAAACGACCGACCGGCAGTATGAATTGATCCGCGGTCAATTCGAATGCATCACCGAATTCCTCGGATGGGAGTTGATTTTCTGCGAATCCGCCTCCGCCTGGCAGCGCGGCGAACTTGCCGCCGACGCCACACGCATGGCATCCTTCAAGGAACTCTGGAAAAAGATCAAATGAACAGCAGCGTGTCCGCGCTCGCAACGGCGGTGAGGCGAAAAGCCGAAACCGAACTTTTTGAAGTCATATTGCCCTTCTGGACCGGTCGCGCCGTCGACTGGCACCATGGCGGCTGGTTCGGCCGGATTGACGGGGACAACCGCCCGATTCCGGAAGCGCCGCGCGGAGCGATCTTAAATGCGCGGATTCTCTGGAGTTTTTCCGCCGCGGCGAGGATCACCGGCGATGCGGCGTTGCGGGCCTTCGCCGACCGGGCGTGGGAATATTTCCGCAATTGTTTCATCGACCATGAATTCGGCGGCGTCTACTGGAATGTGAATTGCGACGGTTCCGTCCGGGGCGATTTCAAGCACGTCTATTCCAACGGTTTCGCGCTGTACGGGATAAGTGAATATTACCGTCTGACAGGAAAACCGGAGGCGCTGCGGGAGGCGGAAAAAATCTTTCATTGTCTGGAAGAGAAGGCATTCCGCCCGGGAAACGGTTCCTATGCCGAAAGTTTCCGGCGTGACTGGGCGGAGGAAGTTCCGCTGCCACATCCGCAGCCGCCGTCATCGATGAACACCGCGCTGCACATTCTGGAACCTTATGCCAATTTCCATCGCGCGGCGCCGTCGGAAGAAAACGGCCTGGCACTGCGTAAATTGCTCCGAATGTTTCTCGATCGAATTTACGATCCGTCCAGCGGTCATTTCCACACCGTCTTCGATCTGGAGTGGCACAGCTTGCGGCGCGAATACTCCTATGGACACGAAATCGAAGGCTCGTGGCTGCTTACGGAAGCTGCCGAAATTTTGAATGATCCGACCATCCTCAAGGAGGTTTCCGCCATTCTGCCGCGGTTGACGACGGCGGCGCTGGAAGGATTGCGACCGGATGGTTCGATGATTTACGAATTCCGACCGGAGAACGGTCGAATCCTGGAACATCGCTCCTGGTGGGTTCAAGCCGAACTCGTGGTCGGCTGCATCAACGCCTGGAAACACGGACTCGGCGAAGAATATCTCAGAAAAGCCGATGCCGCGCTCGATTACATTGCAGAATTTGTAAGCGATCGTCGGAACGGCGAATGGTTTCAAACAATCAATCCGGACGGTTCCGTCGTCTCAGCCGACGACAAGGCCGGACACTGGAAGTGCCCCTATCACAATTCGCGCATGTGTCTGGAAGTGATCACCCAACTTGCAGACGCCGGATAACCGCCTCCAGAACCCCAACCCCCATTCGGCAAACGGCTCATCCGTTGCGTCAGAGCAGCCCTGCCGCCAGCGCGGCCAGTTCGCTGCGTTCGCTGCGCGCAAGCGTCACATGCCCGAAAACCGGCTGGCCTTTCAAGCGCTCAACCGTGTAACTCAAACCATTGCTCGATGCATCCAGATAAGGATTGTCGATCTGGTGCGGATCGCCGGTCAGAACCATTTTGGTGTCCTCGCCGCAGCGGCTGACGATCGTCTTGATCTCATGCGGGGTCAGGTTCTGCGCCTCGTCCACGATCACGAACTGACGCGGAATGCTGCGGCCTCGAATGTAAGTCAGCGCTTCAAGTTCAAGTCTGTGATTGCGCATGAGCATCTCCTTCGTGAGGCGTCCGGAATGATTTTTCTTGCCGCCCGGTTCCTCTTCGGCTCCCAGCAGATAATCCAGATTATCGAAAATCGGCTGCATCCAGCTGTTCAATTTCGCATCCTTGTCGCCGGGCAGATAACCGATGTCGTTCCCGAGCGGAATGATCGGACGCGATACGAGTATGCGCTCGTATAAATTCTCATTCTGCGTAAGCTGCAATGCCGCCGCCAGCGCCAGCAGCGTTTTTCCCGTTCCGGCCCCGCCGACCAGCGTCACCAGCCGGATCGTCGGATCGAGCAGCAGGTCCAGCGCCATGCGCTGCTCCTTGTTGCGCGGCGTGACGTTCCAGACCCGGTCGGTTCGTCCGTCGAGCAGATGAATCACACCGTCGGCGTGCAACCGGGCGAGCGCACTCTGCCGGGATCCGTCCTTGCCGCCGGCGGAAAACACCGCGAATTCATTCACCAGCAACCCCGGCTTCGGCAGCGTCAGTTTTCGTTCCCGATAGAGCGTTTCGATCTTGTCGGCACTGAGATCGCGCACGGCAAATCCGGTATACAACGTTGACGTATCCACCTTGCCGCGTTCGAAATCCATCACCCGCAACCCCATCGCATCCGCTTTGAGCCGCAAATTGATGTCTTTGCTGATGAACACCACATGCCGCCCCGCCGCCTGCAGCCCGACCGCAACCTTCAATATCCGGTTGT
The DNA here is from genome assembly GCA_944389815.1 of uncultured Victivallis sp. GTDB lineage: Bacteria > Verrucomicrobiota > Lentisphaeria > Victivallales > Victivallaceae > Victivallis. The sequence continues at coordinate 53,298 of CALXNS010000034.1, forward strand.
CAGGCGACTCCTCGGCCAGGTCATGGCGGAAAATGGCCGCATCCGGTCCATTCAATGTACTTAAATCGAACTCCCCGGTCGAAAGCACATACAATTTTCCAGTCGCAATCGCGGAGATATGTTTCAGCGGCACCCCATGCCGCAAACACCCCGTTTTCGGCAGTTCGGCCTTCCGCAGCGCGTCGAGATGACGGATTACCTGTCGCGCGTTCCGGCCAAGTTGATCGGAATTCTTCTTGAATTTATCCAGCTCTTCGACCACCGCCATCGGGATAATCACGTCGTTGTCGCTGAAGGATTCCAGACTCTGTGCGCTGTGCAGCAGCACGTTGGTGTCCAGAACAAATGCCTTGACCGTCATGGTTCGCCTCCTCTCTTCTCTCCCCGGAATCAATCAAAACCGGTAAAAACTCATACGCCACCAGCGCGGCGTCTTAATCGCATACGAATACGAAGCATGCTGCGGCAATTTTACGGTTCGAGATCGTATTCAATCTGCGCCTTTTTCGCCGCCTGTGCTTTCGTCCGCACGCCGATGCCGGAGCCCTGAATGACCTCCTTGGTGATAAACGGGAAAACCGAGTGTTCGGAAGTGGTCACCTGCACATCGATCATCCGCGCCGCACCGCGTTTCTTCGCCTCACGCGTCAGCAGATTGACCACGTTTTCCGGCGTCAGAGTATTCATGAAGATCGCCATCTCGCCGTCTCCCATGGCGCTGCCTACGAAAATCGGCAGTCCGAGGAAAAAATATCCGGGAATTTCCACATGCGTGAGACAGACGGCCTTCTCATTGACGGTTCCCATGCCGATCGCGTTGAATTTCTGCGTCGAAGACACCGACGTGCAGCCGCTGAACAGTCCGCCGCACACAAGCGCCGCAGCTCCAATCAACGAAATGGTTTTCCGTTTCATTTTGAAATCTCCTTTCATCGCGTTTCGAATTCATTTCAAATGTTTCAGAGCCTTCGCTCCAATATCATGCCGGAAGAAACTTCCCTCAAATGAAATTTTTTCCACCCCCGCGTATGCGTTCGCAATCGCTTCGGCAATCGAGGCGCCGCGGGCCGAAACCCCGAGCACCCGTCCGCCCGCGCTGACGATTTTCCCGTTCTTCCGCGCGGTGCCGGCGTGAAACACCACCGCCCCGGTGGCGGCGGCATCCTCAAGTCCGGAAATTTCGAACCCTTTCGCGTAGCTTCCGGGATATCCTCCGGAGGCGATCACCACCGAAACGGCCGCATCCTTCGACCAGACAAGCTCCGCTTCGCTCAGGCGACCATCGGCCACCTTGGCGAGCACATCGAGCCAGTTCCCTTCAAAACGCCGCATCACCGGCTGGATTTCCGGATCCCCGAAGCGGACGTTGAATTCCAACACCTTCGGCGCGCCGTCGCCGGTCACCATGATTCCAACGAAAATCACCCCGCGAAAATCAAGTTTTTCCGCCTGGATACCATGCAGGAACGGCTGAAGAATCTCCTCATTGATCCGTTTCATCACCTCATCGGTCACCACCGGCGCCGGAGAATACGCTCCCATGCCGCCGGTATTCGGTCCCTTGTCGTCGTCGAAAACGCGCTTGTGATCCTGTGACGACACCAATGGAACAATCGTCTTTCCGTCGGTCAGCGCCAGAATCGACGCCTCCTCGCCGAAGAGACACTCCTCGACCAGAACCCGCGCTCCGGCCGCACCGAACGCCCCCTCGAAACATTCCGCAAGAAACGCCAAAGCGTCGGCTTCCTTCTCCGCCACCAGCACGCCCTTGCCTGCCGCGAGCCCGTCGGCCTTGATGACGACGGCCGGTGCGCCGGAAGCGAATTCGCCTTTCACATATTCCGCTGCCGTAGCCGCATCGGTGAAGGTTGCCGCCCGCGCCGTCGGAATTTTGTATTTCAGCATGAAGTTTTTCGCGAAATCCTTGCTGCCTTCGAGCCGCGCCGCCGCTCCGGACGGCCCGAACACCGCCACACCACGACTCCGCAGCACATCGGCGACGCCCGCGCACAACGGCGCCTCCGGGCCGATCACCGCCAGATCCACATGGTTGGCGACGGCGAAGTCGGCCAGTTTTTCCAGTTCATCAACGTCGATATTGACGCATTCGGCATCTGCGGCGATTCCGGCATTGCCGGGAGCGCACCAGATATGTCCGATACCGGGACTGCGTTTCAACTGCCAGACCAGCGCGTGTTCGCGCCCCCCGGAACCGACCACCAGAACATTCATCGTAAAGAAATCTCCTGCATTCAAATTTGCATTTCCTTTGTCAAGCTATTATAATAATAGCTCAAAACTTCAAAAAAGAAAGCCGCCACCCATGGAAAATCGGGATGAATTTTTGCTCATGGACGATGAAACGCTCTCCCGGCACTGTGAACTGGAGTTTTTCAAGGGTACCGGTAACGGCGGCCAGAAGCGCAACAAAACCTCCAGCTCCGTCCGTGTGAGATTGATCGATTTTCCCCTCTTATGCGCCGAAGACTGCACCGAACGCAGTCAGCACCGGAACCGCGCGAACGCATTGCGCAAACTCCGGCTGCGCATCGCCTATGCCGAACGCGCCGTTCCCGCCCTCCCCCCGGAACGGAACGAATGCGCCGTCGATCACGATGATTATCCGCTCTGGCTCGCACATCTGCTGGATCTCTGCGAAGAATCCAACTGGGAAATCAAACCCGCCGCGGAAAAACTCGGACGGACTCCGACCGCATTTTTGAAACTCCTCGCACGAGACCCCGAACTCTGGCAATTTTTCAACCGGAAACGCGCCGCTCTGGGAAAAAATGCGCTGCGCCATCCCTGACTCGGTATTTTTATATCGAAAGAGATTTGCATTTTAAGCGAATTCATGGTATATTGGAAGATATTCACAAGGAACCCATCAACACAGGAGAGTCAATCATGGCCATCTATAATTTTGCCGCCGGGCCGGCGATGCTGCCCAAAGCGGTGATGGAACGCGCTCAAGCCGAATTCACCAACTATCAGAATTGCGGGAGCGGAATCATGGAGCTCTCCCACCGCGGCAAGCTCTTCCAGCCGGTCATCGACCGCGCGGAAGCCAACGTGCGGGAACTCCTGAACATTTCCGATGATTATGCAGTGCTTTTCATCCAGGGCGGCGCGAGTCTGCAGTTCGCGATGCTCGCGATGAATCTGCTCAACGGCGGCGTCGCCGATTACGTCGACACCGGAGTCTGGAGCGCCAAGGCTGCCAAGGAGGCGGCGATGTTCGGCACCGTCAATCTGGTTGCCTCCAGCAAGGCGACCAAATACGATCACATCCCCGCTCAGAGCGAATGGAAGCGTTCCGAAAACGCGGCTTATCTGCATATTACCAGCAACAACACCGTGGCCGGCACCCAGTATCAGGTGCTGCCGAAGCCGACGGCGGGAGTGCCGATGATCGCGGACATGTCCAGCGACATCATGTCGCGCGTCTTCGACATCAATGATTTCGGCATGATTTACGCCGGAGCGCAGAAGAATCTCGGCCCCAGCGGCGTCGCGTTGGTCGTCATCCGCAAGGATCTCGCCGCACGCACCGATGAGAGCAAAGTGCCGACCATGCTGCGTTACAGCACCTACATCGACAACGGTTCGATGTTCAACACGCCGCCGACGTTCGCCATCTACATGCTTGCGTTGATCACCGACTGGCTCAAGGGGATCGGCGGTGTTGCCGCGATTGAGAAGATCAACAATGAAAAGGCGGCCATCCTTTACGATTTCCTCGACAATTCGACCTTCTTCAAGAGCCCGGTCGCAAAAGCCGACCGTTCGAGAATGAACGTCGTCTTCCGCACGCCGAGTGACGAACTTGACGCCGCATTCGTCAAGGAAGCAAAAGAGAACGGGCTCACCGATCTCAAGGGACACCGGCTGGTCGGCGGATGCCGCGCCAGCATCTACAATGCGATGCCGATCGAAGGAGTCAAGGCGCTGGTTGAATTCATGAAGAAATTCGAACTGGCGAACAAGTAATTGTTCCGGATCGTCTTCCGCGGGAACCGGAGTTGCAGAGCTTCGGTTCCCGTTTTTTATTGTCCGAAAACAATGCCGGCGGATGGATGAACCATCCCCGAAAGGAATTGACATTTCCCCGGACTGAAGATATATTAACGCGGGAAACGATCGAAGAAGATATCTCTTGAGGAGAAATGCACATGAAAAAGATTCTCTGTATCGGCGCTGGTTACGTCGGCGGCCCGACCATGGCGGTCATCGCGGATCGTTGTCCGGAATACCGGATCACCGTCGTCGACATCAATGAAAAGCGCATCGCCGCCTGGAATTCCGACCATCTGCCCATTTACGAACCCGGTCTCGAAGCGGTCGTCAAGCGATGCCGCAACCGCAATCTCTTTTATTCCAATGACATTCCCGGCTCGATCCGCGAAGCGGACATCATTTTCGTAAGCGTCAACACTCCGACCAAAACCTTCGGCGCCGGCGCCGGAAAAGCAGCCGACCTCCAGTATCTCGAAAAAACCGCCCGCAGCATCGTCGAATATGCCGAGAACGACAAAATCGTCGTCGAAAAAAGCACGTTGCCGGTACGTACCGCGCAGGCCATCAGCCGAATTCTTCACTCCAACACCAAGAATCTTAAATTCCAGATCATCTCCAACCCGGAATTCCTCGCCGAAGGCACCGCCATCGCCGACCTGGAAAATCCCGACCGCGTGCTCATCGGCGGCATGGAAACTCCGGAAGGGAAAAAGGCCATCGCTGAAGTCGCCGCCATTTACGAACACTGGGTTCCGCGCGAACGGATCATCACCACCAATTTGTGGAGCAGCGAGTTGACCAAGCTGGTCTCCAACGCCCTGCTGGCACAGCGCGTCTCCTCGGTCAACAGCATCTCGGCTCTCTGCGAAAAAACCGGCGCGAACATCTCCGAAGTGACCGCTGCCGCCGGGCGCGACAGCCGCATCGGTCCGAAATTCCTCACCGCGAGCATCGGGTTCGGCGGATCCTGTTTCAAGAAGGACATTCTCAATTTAGTCTATCTCTGCGGTTATTACGGACTCCAGGAGGTCGCCGACTACTGGGAACAGGTCGTAAAGATGAATGATTTCCAGGCGCGCCGGTTCGTCGCCAACATGCTGGCCGCCATGTTCAACACCGTCGCGGACAAAAAAATCGCCATTCTCGGGTTCGCATTCAAGGCCGATACCGGCGACACCCGCGAATCCCCCGCGATCGCGGTCTGCCGGCAACTGCTCGACGAACACGCAAAACTGGCCATTCACGACCCGAAGGCGCTCGACAACGCCAGAACCGATCTCGAAGACGCTCGCGGAATCATCGATTTCTGTGAAGACCCGTATGACGCAGTCAAAAACGCTCACGCAATCGCATTGATGACCGACTGGAGTTGTTTCCGACGTCTGGATTTCCGCAGGATCTTCGATCTGATGGAGAAGCCGGCATTCCTTTTCGACGGGCGCAATCTGCTCGACCATGAAGCTCTTTACCGGATCGGGTTCAACGTCTACCCGATCGGCCGCAAGGCGCTGACCCATTTCCCGGCCGCCAATTGAACGGTTCCGTCGCCGCAACTGAAACTGCGGCGGCGGAATCCCCTCAGGCGGCGTCCGCTCGTGAAAGCGATGATGGAAGCGGCGGCCGGTAATGATCCGGTCCGCCGCGCCTGCGCCATCCCCGGTAGAGAACGAAGAACGAAATCAAGGCGCCGATGGTGAAGAGAAAATCCCATGCGTAAATATATTGATAATCGTCGAGCAGATCGAACAACATCCCGCCGCCCATGCCGCATAACGCCATGAATGCCGCCCGCAGCAGCGCGTTGGCCGAACTGAACTGCCCGTAATACTCTTTCGGCAGAATCGCCACGAAACACGGCAGCGTCGCCGCCCCCTGAATCGTATAGACGACCGACAAAAGTAAACTGGATATGTAGAATGTCACGAAGTCATTAACGTAAAAGAAACTTACGATATTCACCACCACCACCAGAAACAATCCGGCCGCGTACACCCGCAACGCGTGGAATCTGTCCACCAGAAAGCCCACCGGCAAACTCAACACCAGCCCGATCACTCCACCCCAGCCCATCACGTTCCCGTACTCCTGATACGACAACCCGAGCGATTCCTGCGCGTAAAGAAAATTGAACATCGCCCGACAGATCGTGGAGACGTCACTCAATGCGATCATGATGAAAAATCCATAGTAAAACGGAATGCTGTAACACTCCCGGAAATAACTGCGAACCATTTTGCACAACGAAAACTCTTCGTCCGAATCCGAGGCCGGATACGCCCCTTCCCGAACCGTCTTTCCCATAAAAAAGATCGTCACCAAGATAGAACAACGCCACTCCGGTGAAAAGCCAGTGAAAATAGTTCTCCCCCAGCGGCAGAAGATACCGCGGAAACAAAAAGCCCACCAGAGAACCGATCACCTGAAAAAGCGCCATGAACCGACCGATGAATTTCTCCGGTATCACATCCGGAAACAGGTAGTAAATGATCGAACCGACAATCAGAAAGAAAATCTGATATCCGATCGACAATACGCCGAGCAGCAACAGCGAAACTCTTTCTGAAAATGCGACCGATTTACAGACAATCGGCGCCCAGCCGATCAAAATCAGAAACAGCGACACGAACGGCGCCGAATACAGAACGTACGGCATTCGCCTCCCCAGTGCGCTCCGCAGACGGTCGCTGCGGAAACTCACCACCGGAGTGATGATCATGTTGAGCACATACGGAATCGACGTAATGAAAACGGCAATGAGCGCATTGGAAGCTCCCAGCTTCTTCATCTCGACCGGAAGCAGCGCCCCCACCAGCGACGACATCAGAAAAAAACCGAACGCGCCGACCGAAATCAGCAGCACCGTCATCCGCAATCCCGCGCCGGTGTAGATCAGCGTACCGACCCGGCCGCCGCCCGCATCGGCCTTCTCCGCGTCCGCCGCCGTCAGGGGATGATAACCGGAACCATTCCGCCACAGGAATTTCGGTTCATTCAACTCCGAACTTGAATCCATATCACTCATTGTTTTCATTCCGTTTGGGCGTCGGACCGTGTCGGTACGGCAATGCGCATCCCATCGTAACCGGGCTCCATGCCGAAGGGCGCGAGCAGCCCTTCCAGTTCGTGGTGAAGACGCGCTCCCGCGCCGTGACCGAAATGCACGGCGACCACCCGGGTTTTGTCGTCGGCAATCCCAAGTTCACGCAATTGCTCGACAATGGATCCGCCATTGGGAACGCCCAGATGCGATTCATGCCGATCCTCCATTCCCCAGGTGGCGTCTATCGTCATGAGATCAAGTCGGCATCCGGCAAGTTGCCGCAGCGTCGCTTCCGGAAACACATCCGTATCTCCGGAGATCAACAGCGTCCGGCCGGGCGATTCAAAGAGATACATTAAAGATTGTTCCGGCGACGTATGGTTCGCCGCAAGCGCCGTCACCTTCCACCCCTCCTCCGGAAGCTCGATGCTTTTTCCGGGTTCCATCCGCACCGGAATCAACCGATTTTTCTCCCAGTTCCCGCCGATCGCGCGTTCGATCAACGCCAATGATTCCTTATTGCCGTAAACACGCAGCCACCCGGCTTCGCCTGCCGGCAGCTGCGACACGCCGCGGCTCCAGAAATCCATCGGAAAGAGATGATCCTCATGGCTGTGCGTGATGAAAACATGACGCAACTTCCACGGTTCGAGGCCATAACGGAACGCCTGCGCAACCGAATCCGGCCCCCAGTCGATGCGGATTGTGTCGCCAAGCTGAAATGCCGTGCGCGTCCGGATATTTTTTCCACCGGCCGCGCGCGCCTTGACGCAGAAATCACACAGACACCATCCCGAAGGAATCCCTTCGGACGCACCGGAACCCAGTATCAGAAACTCCATAGCCCCTCCCGTCGTAAGACTGCTGGTTATCTTTTCGTAACTGAAGAAAAATCCCGAACACAGAGATAATCTCCCGGAATCCGGACACACTCCGAATACCAATCCGGATCCCCGAATTCGGACAAGTAAAGCTCTGCGGCGAATGAATATACAAATTCACCGGCGGCTGACGGCCGCCGCCGGAGGTACGGAAGGAGGCGCCGTTTCCCGTTGGACGATTTCCCGGACGGCATCGACGATGCCGCGCAGGAGAATCAACAGCAGCAATCCGGCGTAAAAATAGGCGTTCCCGGCAAAATAAACCACCCCAAATACCACCAGTGTCACTGCCGCATTCCGATTCCCGCTCCGCCAGAACCGCACCGCCATCACTCCGATCCCGGCGATCAGGAGCCACATGATCCCGCGTCCCATCGCCGCCGGTATTCCGAACGAACCGATGCCGAACCGTGCCGCCGAAGGCGCCACCAGTACCAGCGACAACGCAATCAACCCCATCGCGATGAACCGTTCACGCTTTTCCGGTATCGTCCAGAGTTCCAGCGCCGCGAATCCGGCCAGCATCGGCAGCACCGTCGGCAGAATGAACCGCAACGCGTCGCAGAAGGTGTGACTGTATCCGAAGAAAAACCAGATCACCGGAACCACCCAGAGCGCGAAAAGCGTCCGCCAATAGCGTTGCCGCATGCAGAGCAATCCGGTAATTCCGAGCGCCCACAGCGCATAATTCGCATCCGCCAGCTGCCGGATGTTGCGCCCCTTGAGGAACGTATGCCAGGTAAAACCCGCGGTCGGCCGGTCGATCTCCGCCCAATCGGTGTAATGCAGCACATATCCGAAGGTCAACGGATTGCCGAATTGATGCATGTTCACCCACAACTGGAACCCGAACACCACAAAAAATCCCACTGCCGCCGCCACCATCGGAATGACCACACTGCGCCATTCGCGAAACCGCACCTCGTATTGCCGGAGCCCCAGATAACACAACGCCGGAGCGAACAAAATATTGTTGATCCGAACCAGACAGCAGAACCCGAACACCCCGCCAAGCACCACCGCCCACCGCCGGCGCGCCGGCAAACGCAGCAGCAGATAAAACGTCAAAAGCACCATCAACATTCCGGGCGTATCGCTCATCGCATTGAAACCGCTTCCGATCGCCATGCGGTAATAATCCCACGGTCCGCCGGGCAGCCATTTGAAAAGCGATGCGAAAAGTTCCCGGTTCCAATCCTCCATGTGAAACGCGAAGAACGGCCACACCGCCCACAACAAAATCGGTACCAGCGCCTGCCGGTTCGAAAACCCCAGCTGCCGGAGCAGCGCAAAACCCACCGCCAGCGCCGCCGGCGCCAGCACCAGCCCGGAAAAATAATCGAACGCCAGCGCGATGTCGTAGAATTCCGAGGCGTTGCACAACAATATGAACGGCAGATAAAAAAATCCATTCCCGACCGTGAAGCTCCACGGCCCGTCAAACCGCCCCTGAAGCATCTCCTTCATCGTTCGGAAATACCCCGGATCATCCGCCGCCGCCGGAATCACGTTGTTGAAATCGATGAGCTGCGTCAGAAGAAGAAGTTGGCGCAGCAGCACCGCGAAAAGACAGAACATCACCGCTTCTTCCCGGCTCCCCGGAACCAGTTTCCCTTCCCGGACGCGCCGCATGTAACGCAAAAGCAAAACCACCAGCGCCGCGCCGAGCATTCCGGTCAGGCCGATTCTCCAGAGCGGTTGATCCGGCGCTGGATAGAATCGGCGGTCAACAAAGGCGTCATCAACAAAATGCAATTCCGGAGAGACATAACCGATCCGCGCCTTATCCCTCTTTTCCGAAAATCTCCCGTAGTCGGAAGTCATGCCGTATTTGAAATAATAACTCAGCGGATGCGTCGCGGAAAAATGATACCGCAACTCCAGCTCTTCCGGAAACGGCGCCGGAATCCCACCGATTATCCGGGAGTTGAAATCCGGCTTCTCAAATACCGGATAAACCCAGCTCGCTGCCGGAACAACGCAGCAGATGAAGAAACTGATGATGACTCCAAACCAATATCGTTTCTTCATACATCACTCTCCTTCATTCCCGCCCCGCGCCTCGATGTTGCCCGGCGCTTCTTCCGCACCGGGCCGCCGCCCGGCGGCCGGATTCCGGTGCAGTTAACTTAAATGTCGCGGCTGATCCGCATCGAACAGAAATTCGGCCCGCACATCGTGCAGAAATGTTCCCCGTCGCCGCTGCCGTGATCCGGCGGCAGCGAACGCTCTTCAAGCGCTTCACGGCGCAGTTCCCGCGCCCGCTCCGGATCGAGGGCATATTCGAACTGCTTCTCCCAGTCGAAATCCGCCCGCGCCTGGCTGATCGCATCATCCCGGTCGCGCGCGCCGGGCCGCCCGAGCGCGATATCCGCCGCGTGCGCCGCAATCTTGTAGGCGATCACCCCTTCACGCACATCGCGGGCGTTGGGCAGGCCGATATGTTCCTTGGGCGTCACGTAACAGAGCATCGCCGCGCCCGAATAGGCCGCCATCGTCGCTCCAATCGCGCTGGTGATGTGATCGTAACCAGGTGCACAATCGGTCACGACCGGACCAAGCACGTAAAACGGCGCGTCATCGCACAATTCGCGCTCCTTATGCATATTCATCGCAACTTCGTTGAAGGGAATGTGTCCCGGCCCCTCCACCATCGCCTGCACATCCGCGGCGCGGCAGCGGCGAACCAGTTCGCCGAGCACCTCCAGTTCCGCAAACTGCGCCTCGTCGCTGGCGTCGGCCAGACAACCGGGACGCATGCCGTCGCCCAGCGACAGCGTCACGTCGTATTCGCGGCAGATCTCCAGAATCTCATCGAACGCGGTATAGAACGGGTTCTCGCACTGATTCTTCTTCATCCACGCCGCCAGAATCGATCCACCCCGGCTGACGATCCGCAATTTCCGCTTCCGCGCCAGCGGCAGCTGCGCGGCCAGCAGCCCGGCATGGATCGTCATGTAATCCACGCCCTGTTCGGCCTGTTCGCGCATCACGTCAAGGATGAGCTTTTCTGTGAGATTGTCCACCGTACCGCAACGCGCGAGCACTTCGTACATCGGCACGGTCCCGATCGGCGCGGGACTGTTCGCAAGAATCGTTTTGCGGATCTGCGCAATGTTTCCGCCCGTGCTCAAATCCATCACCGTATCCGCACCGCACCGCAGCGCGTGACGCAGTTTCTCCAACTCCTTCTGCGGGCAGCTGGCCAGTTCCGAATTGCCGATGTTGGCGTTGATCTTCGTTTTAAGCGCCCGACCGATTCCGATCGGCTTCAAATTCTCGTGCCGGATGTTCGCCGGAATCACGATCGTCCCTGCGGCAACCCCCGCACGAATCATTTCCGGATCGACACACTCCGTCTCGGCAACCATCTTCATCGCCGGCGTAACAATATTCGCCTTCGCCTGCGCCGGTTGGGTCATGCAATTCACTTCTCAACGCTCCAATATTATTTATGATTCAAAATCTGTTCCAGTTCGTCAATCGTTCGTTCGGTGGCGCCGGCATGACGCCGGATCGCCGTACCGGCCCGTCTCCCGAGATCGCGCCGCAACGCGTCATCGTTCAAAAGTTTGCGCAGTACCGGTTCGAGTTCGGCGTCCGATGTCACCGCCGCCACGGCGTTCTCCTGAAGCAGCACCTTCAGGATGAACCGGAAATTCCGCAACACATGTCCGGTCACAATCGCCTTGTCCAGCAGCGCCGGCTCAATCAGATTGTGCCCCTCGTCGTGTCCGGCCAGGCTCTTGCCCATGATCACCAGATCGGCGCCGTTCATCAATTTGAGCATCTCGCCGGTCGTGTCGGCCAGCAGAACCTCCACCGGTTCAGGCGCGCTCTTTTGTTCGCTGCGCCGTGCAAAACGCAACCCGCGCGCCCGCAGCATTTCGGCGATCTCCGCACCGCGTTCCGCATGCCGGGGCACCAGCACCAGCCGCAGATCGGGAAATTCGTCGCGCAGCCGCAGGAACGTCTCCGCAATCAGATCCTCCTCCCCCGAATGTGTACTCGCCGCCAACACGATCCGATGCGGTCCCGCACCGAAATAATCCTCGAATTGAGCCGGCGGAAGATTTTCCGGCACCTTCTGGTCAAATTTCAAATTCCCGGAAACGACGACGTTCGCATGCGGCGACACCATCCGGTAACGCTCCGCGTCCGCCTCGCTCTGCACGCTCAATAAATTGAACTTCCGCAGCAACGGCCCGAAAAAGATCCGCGCCCGGCGGTACCCGCGTGCCGAATGATCCGACATCCGACCGTTCACCAGCACCACCGGAATTCCCTTCCGTCGGCTCTCGACAACCATATTCGGCCAGATTTCCGTCTCGAAGATCACCAGCATCGACGGCTTCACCACCTGAAGCGTCCGGCGCACCATCCAGAGAAAATCAATCGGACAGAAGATCGCCGCGCACCCTTCCGGCAACTGCCGGCGCACCAGTTCCTGCCCGGTCGTGGTCGTCGTCGATATCACGAACTTCCGTTCCGGACAACGCTTCAGGTACGCACGTACCAGCGAGAGCGCCACAACCGCTTCACCCACACTCACCGCGTGAACCCACACCGCGCCGTGAAACGCTTCCAGTTCCCTGCGCCGCTCCGATGAAAAATGACCGAACCGTTCGCTGAACGTCCCCTTCCAGCCCGGACGATTCCGGTATTTCAGATAAAGCCCCGGCACAAAGAATAGAAATCCCAGCGGGAAAAACAAGTTGTAGATAAAGCTGAACATCTTCCGTTCCTGATGAATTGTTATTCCACCGTCACGCTCTTGGCCAGATTGCGCGGCTGGTCGATTTCGCAACCGCGCTCGACGGCGATGTAATACGCAAACAACTGCAGCGCCACCGTCGTCGGCAGCGGCGCGATGAAACGCGAACACGCCGGAATTTCGATCACGTCGTCCGTGAACGCCCGAACCGAATCATCCCCTTCGGTGATCACCGCAACCACCGGCGATTTCCGCGCACGGCACTCCTGAATGTTGCCGATGATCTTGTCCTTGCCCGGAATGTCGTTGGCCAGCGCCATCACCGGATGTCTCTCATCCAGCAGCGAAATCGGCCCGTGTTTGAGTTCCGCGGCATGGTAGCCCTCGGCATGAATGTAACTGATCTCCTTGAGCTTCAACGCTCCTTCCAGCGCCGTCGGATAAAGGCAGCCGCGCCCGATATAGAAGAAATCGTCGCAGTGCGCATAACGCTGCGCAATTTCACGAATCTTCGGCGCCTGCTTGAGCACCTGCCGGATCAATCCCGGCACCGCCTCGATCTCGCAGGCAAGCTCATTCCCGTCCGCACGGTTCAACCGCCGGTTCCGCCCGAGCAGCAGCGCGTACAACAGCAGAACCACCACCTGGCTCGTGAACGCCTTGGTCGACGCCACGCTGATCTCCGGACCCGCATGCAGGTAAATCCCGCGTCCCGCCTCCCGCGCAATCGTCGAACCAACCACATTGCAGAGCGCGGTGATCAACGCACCCTTCGCCGCAGCCTCCCGCACCGCAGCAATCGTATCGGCGGTCTCTCCCGACTGACTGATCGGAATCACCAATGTATTCGGTTCGATGATCGGATTGCGGTAGCGGAACTCCGCCGCCTGCTCCACCGATGTCGAAATTCCCGCGATATCCTCAAAATAATATTCTCCGACCAGCCCGGCATGCATACTGCTGCCGCAGCCGGCGATCACGATCCGAGTGATTTGAGCCAGTTCGCGCGCAGTGAGATTCATGCCGTTCAACAGCGCGGTCCCCATTTCATGATCGATCCGGCCGCGGATCGCGTTCTCGATGGTCTCCGGCTGCTCGAAAATCTCCTTGAGCATGAAATGAGGAAAATTCCCCTTCTCCGCCACTCCGGCATCCCAGTCGATCTTCGCAACTTCCCGTTCCACCGGAACATTTTTGATGTTCCGAAGATCGATCGTCTCCGCCGTCACCGCCGCAATATCGCCGTCGTTGAGATAGATGACCTCCCGCGTGTACGGCAGAAGCGGCGCAATGTCGCTGGCCACGAAATTTTCATTCTTCCCGAGGCCGATCACGATCGGACTTCCCTTACGCGCCACCACCAGCATTCCCGGATGGTGACGGCTGACCACCGCCAGCCCGTAAGTACCCGAAACTTGTTCGAGCGCCGCCGCCGTCGCCGACAGGAGATCGCCCTCGTAGGCCCCCGCAATCAAATGCGCCAGCACCTCGCTGTCGGTCTGCGAACGGAAGTGACAACCGCGCGCCTCCAGATGACGGCGCAGTTCCTGATAATTTTCCACAATCCCGTTGTGGACGATCGCGAAATTGCCGCTCTCATCAAAATGCGGATGCGCATTCACTTCGGAAGGCACCCCGTGCGTCGCCCAGCGCGTGTGCGCAATGCCGCACCCGACGAGCGACCCCAATGCGCCGCTCCCGGCGACCGCCTCCTCCAGCGCCTTGACCTTGCCGACGGCCTTCGCCTGCTGAATCCGTCCGCCCGCGACCACCGCCAGTCCCGCCGAATCGTATCCGCGGTACTCCAGGCGCTTGAGTCCGTCGATCAAAACGGACGCAGCCGGCCGGGGACCGGTATAACCGATGATTCCACACATAACTCTTGTTCACCCTTCCTTCCCGGAGCAGCTTTCCCAAATCGCTCCGTCTCTTTACACTCGACCGGGGCGGCCTCCCACAGCCGCCCCGGCACCTCCGCCCCGCCCCGAACAGCCTCCCACAGCCATCCGGCGACGCCTTCCTTCATTGCCGACGCCGACGCGGCCTCCCACAGCCGCCCCGGCGATATTATTCGGCAAAATGCGTCTCAATATATTGAACAGCCTCTTCCAGCGAACTTAGAATTTTCGTGCAATACCGCGCCATCCAAGGACTGCAGTCCTTGAACTCGAACGGCGAAAACGCGACGACGAATTTCCCGAGATCGTGCGCCGCGTAAAATACTTCCATGCTCGTTCCGATGCTGGGTTTATTGTAGTTGACCAGCACAATGTCCGCATCCCGGACATCCTGAAGATCGAATTCGACGATCTCATTGGCGCTGTCCACCTGCCGGTCCACAAACATCCGCCGCATCGGATCGAGCAGCCGGAACTTTTCTCCAAGCGATTTTTTGGCCGCGTCGCGCCACGCCCGGGCGGCACCGCAGTGTTCGTCCATGATCGGTCCGGACAAATAGATTGTTTTCCGATGACTCGTCTGAAGGTTATTCATCAATTCTGACTCCGCGCTTCCTGTATGTCGGCGATTTCCGGTGCGCATCGCATCAAGAGTTCCTGCGCAATCGCCAAGGTTTCAAATGAATTATTACATGCGAGCGCCTCCCGCGCCGCATTCTCCGCCTCATACATCGAGATGCTGCGGATCACCCGCCGTACCGGACCGATCGCCACCGGCGGCATGCTCAGTTCATGAACCCCCAGTCCAACCAGAAGCGGCGTCAACGTCGCATCCGCCGCCATCTGACCGCAGATGCTCACCCAGATGTTATGCTGATCCGCCGCCTGCACACAGCGGTGAATCAACTCCAGAATCGCCGGATGGGATGGACGGTAGAGATAGGCCACGCGCTCATTGCCGCGGTCGATCGCCATCGTGTACTGCACCAGATCGTTCGTTCCGATGCTGAAAAAATCCACCAGCGGCGCAAATCGTTCCGCCAGCAGCGCCGCAGCCGGGGTTTCAATCATGACGCCAAGCGACGGATTGCTGACGAATTCCTTATGTTCGGCGGCCAGATCCTGCTGCAGTTTTGCAATTATCTGCTTTACGGTAAGCACTTCGTCCACACTGCTGACCATCGGCAACATGATCCGGAGATTGCCGAACACTCCCGCCCGCAGCAACGCCCGCAGTTGAGTTTCAAAGATATCGCGCCGTTCATGAATACAGAGCCGAATGCCCCGGAGCCCCAGAAATGGATTCGCCTCGCTCGAACGGTAGATATTGGTATTGAATTTGTCTCCGCCGACGTCGAGCGTCCGGATGATCACCGGCGCGTCCTCGCACACGGTAAGCATCTCCTTGTAAACCT
Organism: uncultured Victivallis sp.; assembly: GCA_944389815.1. Taxonomy (GTDB): domain Bacteria; phylum Verrucomicrobiota; class Lentisphaeria; order Victivallales; family Victivallaceae; genus Victivallis. The sequence continues at coordinate 69,263 of CALXNS010000034.1, forward strand.
CGAACTGTTCCTCCTCCGTCGGCAGATCATTCCGGTTCAAATACAAATATTCCGTTCGGAAAAGTCCGACAGCACGTGCTCCGGCCTGACGCGCCTCCGCCACATGCTCGGGGGAGTCGAGATTCGCAGCCAGCTGAATGAGAAATCCATCCGTCGTTTCCGGTTCCAGCGTACTTTCCTTGGCCAGAGCATTCCGCAACTCGCCGGCGGCCTCACGTTTCAGCCGGTATGCCTCTTCCGTGCGGACATCGGGATTGATGATGAGTTTCCCGGAAAAACCGTCAATGATGATCTTATCGTCGCCGGTGAGCTGCTCCGGCAGTTCCGGCGGAATGCCGGCAACGGCCGGAAGTTGAAGCGAACGCGCCAGAATCGCCGTATGACTGGTCGCGCTTCCCGTCTCCACCGCGAATCCGAGAATTTTATTCCGGTCGAACAGCACCGTTTCGGACGGCGTCAATGTCTGCGCCACAATAATCCGCTTGGCGTCAAGATCAGGCGAATGCGCCGGTTCCTCGGCCAGATTGGCCATGATGCGCGACACCACATCGCGCACATCAGCGGCACGTTCGCGCAAATATTCATCCGGCATGGCCGCCAGGGCGTCGGCGAAATGCTCCCCCGCGCGGAAAAGCGCATTCTCCGCGGATAAATGCTTCTCCTTGATGAGCCGTTCAATGGAACCGAGCAGCGTTCGATCTTCAGCCAGCATCAGATGCGCGGCGAAAATATCCGCATCTCCCGCATTCAACCGGGAGCGCACCTGATTCTGCAACGCATTCAACTGCACCCGCGTCAACGAAAGCGCGGAGTTGAAACGCTCCAGCTCTCCGGCGACCTCCTTTTCGCTTATCACATGCGGCTCCGGTTCCTGAAGCCGGGTGTGCGAACGGATCCGCATGACCCGCCCGATGGCGATTCCCGGTGAAATGGCAATCACCTCGATGGTCTGACTCGGCATGGTCATAATCTCAGCTGTCCTCCTGAACGATCGGCTCCGCCTCGCCGAAGCTGGATTCAAAAAAATCGACGACCTTACGCAGTGCTTCAGGGGCGTCGCTTCCGGCGGCGCGAAGCCGCAGCTGCGTCCCCTTCCCCGCCGCCAGCATCAGCAAACTCATGATGCTGCGGCAATCGGCTTCGTCGCATTCAAAAACGTCCTGTTCCTCCATACTCGGCGGCACAATCCGTTCCAATGTGAGCGTGGCCTGAAATCCGGACGCCATTCTGGCCAGTTGCGCCGCAGGACGGGCATGCAGCCCCAGCGGACTGGTGATGGTCACCAGTTCCTCACACACGCCATCCATTCCCATTGCACCGGGCCTCCCATATTCTCCGCGGCTCCGAACTCCGCTTTTCCATCCGCCATCCGCAACACAACACCGTCACTGAATATACACCAATATCCGGGAAAAAGCAATCTTTTTCACGGAAAAATCCACCGCTTTCTTCCGCTTTCCCGGCATCCGGCCGTTTCCGTCAGAAGCGCGGCAGTTTGAAACACGGTTCGGGGATCGCTTCTCCGACGATTTCAACTCCGGAAAATCCGGACTTCCGCAACTCCCGTATCGTCATTTCCACGAAGGATTCGGGCGCACTGGCGCCCGCACTCACCCCGACGGCGGGCGCCTCCGAAAGTTCATTCCGGGGCAGATCCTCCGGGCCGTCGATCAGAAAGGAGCGGCTCCCGGACTCCTCGGCGATCTCCCGGAGGCGGTTCGAATTCGAACTGCGCTTCGAACCGATGATCAGAATCAACGGCGCCACGCGCGCCAGAGCCCGCACCGCATTCTGACGCTCTCCGGTGGCGTAGCAAACTCCGGGTCCGGCTTGAAGCGTCGGATATTTTCTCTGCAATTCGCCGCTCAGACGGTTCACCGTTTCGGTATTGAGCGTCGTCTGGCAGAGCCGGCAGGGATTTTCGCCGATATTTTCCGGAAGCGCGGCAATTTCGGCGCTGTTTTCAACCACGTAAATCGGATCGCCGGGAGCCATGCGGCCGACGATTCCTTCCACTTCCGGGTGTCCTCGATGACCGAGCAGAATCACGCTCCGTTTCCGCAAACCGGCTTCGCGAGCCGCATTCTGGAGACGTTTCACCAACGGACAGGTCGCATCCACCACATGAAGATGCTTCGCGCGCGCCGTCTTTTCGCATTCAAGACCGACGCCATGCGCGCTGAAGAGCACGACCGCGCCGTCAGGCACCTCCGAAAGATCTTCGACGAAGCGAACCCCGCGCGAAGCAAGATCCCGCACAACGTGGGTGTTGTGAACAATTTCGTGCAGCACGAAAATTGGTTCATGAACCTGGGCGAGAACCGCCTCCACCGTGGCGATCGCCCGCCGGACTCCGGCACACATGCCGTGCGGTTGCGCCAGATAAATTTTACGCGAATTTTCCATGAAGCCCTCCGGAGCGCTTATAGTATCCCGATGAAACGTTTTTTTCAAGCCCGGACAAAACGGAAAAAAAAACTTTTTTTTCGAATTTTTGATTGAATTGTTGAAAAACAAAAGTAGTTTATAACGCATGACAGCATTCCGTGGGAAAATTCCGCGCAACGCCCCGTCGGGGTGCGCGACGCTTTTCCACGGATTTCGTTTGTTCCGATGATTTTCACCATACTGAGGCAGAAAGAGATGGAAAATCAAACCGTCGAAGCGCAGAACGCGCTTCAGCAAACCGGCGCGGTTGCCGGGCTCGGACTGAGCGAAGAAACCCAGCTCATGCTCTGGATCGGCATCATCGTCTACGTGGCGGTGCTGATCGGCATCGGCATGTGGTCAAGCCGCAAGGTAAAGGGAATGAACGATTTTCTCGTTGCCGGCCGACGATTGCCCCTCTGGATGGCAACCGCGACGCTGCTGGCGACCTGGTTCGGCGCGGGTTCGAGCATGGGGGTGGCGGCGACGGTCTACTCCGACGGCATCGGCGGAGTGCTGGCGGATCCCTTCGGCGCATCCGCAAGTCTGATTATTTCAGGCATTTTCATCGTCGGACTTCTTCGACGCCTCAAATGCCTTACCGTCACCGACATCATTGAACGCAAATACGGCAAATGGGCCGGCGTTTACACCTCCTGCTGGATGATCCCGGTTTACGTCGGCTGGCTCGGCGCTCAATTGAAAGGCATGGGCACGATCCTTCATGTCCTCACCGGCATAAGCGTCACCAACGGAACCCTGATCGGCGCGGTCGTCGTGCTGATCTACACCTTCGCCGGCGGCATGTGGGCGGTCACGCTCACCGACGTGGTTCAGGTGTCGCTGATCGTAGTCGGGTTGTTTCTGATCGTTCCCGGCGCCGTCAACGAGGCCGGCGGCTGGGAGGCGCTTTCCGAACGAATTCCCGCGGAGGATCTTTCGCTCTGGATTCAACACGCCGCGGATGCCGTGCCGACCTTCGAAGACTGGGTCTATTACATCGGCAGCTGGATCGTCATGGGGCTCGGCTGCACGATCGGCCAGGATCTCATTCAGCGCTCCCTGGCCAGCAGAAACGAAAAAATCGCCGTATCCAGCGCGGTCATGTCGGGGTTCTTCTATGCGGCGATCGGGCTGGTGCCGATCACGATCGGATTCACCGCGCGGTTCGTGCTGGCCAAATACGGCATCACCGAGGAGGCCATGGGCGGAAATCTGGAAAATCAGGTGCTCCCGCGCATGGCGATCATCGTGCTCAACCAATTGCATCCCATTGTGCTGACAATCTTCCTGGCCGCGTTGATTTCGGCGATCATGAGTTCCGCGGACAGTTCGCTTCTGGCCGGCTCTTCGCTGCTGTGCAACAACGTGATCGGTTCGATCTGGAGCCGTCTGAGCGATCAGAAGCTTCTGATGCTCACGCGGGTGACCACCGTGATTCTGACGTTGGTCGCAACTTATTTCGCACTCAATGTCGAAAGCATTTACAAATTGATGATCAACAGCTGGGCCTCGCAGCTGGTGGTGGTCTTCATTCCGGTCATCACCGCACTGTACGTGCCCAAAGCCACAAAGAACGCCGCATGGGCGACGATGGCGGTCTCGACCAGCGTCTGGATCGTCTACACTTTCGTGGCGTCGTCCGGTACGGACATGAGTTTCACGGAATTGATGAACAGCGATCTCTTCGACCGTTCGCTCACCTGCGGCGCGGTTTACGGGTTTGCGGCGGGGATCGTCGCATTCTTCTGCTGCTACATGGGAGAACGCATTCCGCACCTCGTGCTCGATCAATCTGACGAGGAAGACGAATGAGTTCGACGCTGCTGTGTTATGTCGCCCGCGGCGACAGGGAAAATACGGCCGCCGTCGCCGATGCGGTTCAGAACGCACTCCGGAAGCCCGGCGCCGTCGTGCTCATTCCGACCGAAACCGTCTACGGTTTGATCTGCAATGCCGGGGATGCCGAAGCCGTCCGGAAAATTTACGCACTCAAGGGCCGCGCCGAATCCAAACCGCTTTCCTGGTTCGTCGCCGACTGGCGGACGCTCGACCGGTATGGAGTGCGCACGGATGGCCTTCCGGCACGGCTCGCGGAACGCTTCTGTCCCGGCGCGATTACGATCATCGCTCCAGCAGACGACGGCAGTACCATCGGATTCCGCATTCCGGATCACCCGCTGGTGCTGGAAATTCTGCGGAGAGTAAAGACTCCGCTGGCATCGACCAGCGCCAACCGGTCCGGTTCGCCGAATGCGCTCACCGTAACGGAAGCGCTCGACGAACTTCACGGCGATGTCGATCTGGCCGTCGACGGCGGCGCGATCCCCCATGATGCGCAGGCGTCGACGGTGGTGGATGCCACCGGAGAAAAGGCGCGGATTCTGCGGCAGGGGCCGTTGATTATACCCGCGGAATTCTAACAAAGAGAAAAGAGATCGGACGACATTCTATATTATTGATAAATCGATTGTTGCAAAGCAAAAGCGGACTTTGGATTTTTTTCAAAGTCCGCTTTTGTTTGTGATCCTGGATTCCAATCAGAATTTACGGACGCTTTGCAGGAAGGCTTCACCGAGCATCGTTGCCGCATCGCGCCCCAGCAGCAACCGGAAACGGTCACTTGCCGGCACATACGCCGACTGCTTCGCATCCCAATAACGGAACGCGCGTGCCGCCACTTTCAAACGGATCGTTTTCGTCTCGCCGGGTTCGAGCCACACCGCGGCGAACGCGGCCAGCTCCTTCTCCGGTCGTCCGGGAATCCGCACTTCCGGCGAAACATAAATCTGCGGCACCGCTTTGACCCGGATCGATTGCGCGACATTGCGGAGCGCAACTTCCACTTCCGCTCCGCCATCCGGAAGCGCCGTCGCCGTGGTGAGCGTCATCTCCGGTTCGGCACCGTAATTCAAACCGAAACCGAACGGAAACGCCAGCGGCGTCTTCTCCCGGTCGAAATAACGGTATCCGATGAACTCTCCTTCCAGGTAATCGGTATGCGCCGTCGCTTCATTGCGGTCTCCGGGATAACACCCGTTGGCATGACAGCTGTAATCTTCGAGACGCCGCGCCCAGCTGAAGGGCAGCCTGCCTCCGGGCTGCGCTTCGCCGAACAGCAGCTGCGCCGCCGCCCGCCCCGCTTCCATGCCGGCATAAAACATCTCCACCATCGCCGGAAGTTTGTCGATCCACGGCATCACGTTGAACGGAGAACCGTTCACAAAACAAGCGACGACCCGCGGATTCGCGTCGCAGAGCGCCGAGATCAACTCATTCTGACCGGAGGGCAGATCCCACGCGCCGACGTCGGCGTTGGGCACATCGCCCCAGCCGATCGCCTCCCGGTCGTAACGATGGTTGCGCCCGCCGAAAAAGAGCACCGCATCGACCGTACGCGCGAGCTCGACCGCCTCCCGGAGCCGTTCTTCCGGAGAACCGATCCAGAGCAGACTGAATTCGGAGAACTCCTCGGAATAGCGCTCCATTTCCACTTCCAGTTTCAGCGGCACGCCCTTGCAAACTTCGATCACGGCGCCGCCATTGACCGGATAAACGATGCTCGCCCGGTTCGAAAGCAGTTCCACTCCATCGACCTTCACCCGGCCGAAGAGCCGTCCCGCCCGGTACGAGAGCCGGATCGTCTCATCTTTCACCGGTGTCACCACACACTCCATCCGGCAGCTGAAACAACGCCGGTTGAGCGGATCGGAATTGTCGCGCCCCGCCGCGCCGAATTCGCCCCAGTGCAGATCGAACGACGGCGATACCCGTACCTCAAAGGGCTCGCCTGAGCAATCCTTCGATTCGTAATACGACAGCCGTACCCCCGGTTTCCCCTCCGGCGTGCGCAGCAGTTCCGCCGGAATCCGTTCACGGTCTTCGAACAGCGCTCCCGGCGCGAACACCACCTCCACCGAATCGCCGAGAAATTCGCGAATTCCCTCCAGCGGAGTAATTTCATAATCCGGATGCACCGCGCCGGAACCGCCGCAATGTTCCAGCGAACCGATGCTCTGGCGATAATCGGCATTCGGCCCCGTAACCAGAATCCGGCGCAACGTTTTGCGTTTCAAAGGCAGAATGCCGCCGCAATTTTTCAGAAGCACGCTCCCCTCGATTGCGCAGTCGAGCGCGAACTTCCGATGACGTGCGCTGTTGCATTCGGCCTCTCCCGGTTCAAACGGCACGCCGTCGATCCGTCCCGTACGGCAAAGCAGCCGGAGATTGCGGCGCACCATCTCATCGAGGGCCGCCATCGGAACTTTCCCGCTCTCGACCGCCGCCTTCAACTCCTTCCGGAAGAGATCGCTGCCCATTTCCAGGTCGAGTCCACCGAGCGCGCAGCCGACCACGTCGTGAACGGCCCCCCAGTCGGAAACCATCACGCCGTCGAAATTGTTTTCGTCCTTCATCACGGTCTGCTGCGTGAAACGGCACGCGGACGCGTAGGTGCCGTTGATTTTATTGTAACTGGACATCATCATCCACGGCGACGATTCCCGCACGACGATTTCAAACGGTCGCAGATACAAATTCCGCATGACCGCCTCGTCGCAATTCGAACTTCCGACGGAGCGGCAGATCTCCTGATTGTTGAGCGCCAGATGCTTGGGCGTGGCGGCGACCTTTTCGGACTGACAGCCGCGCACGTAACCGGCGGCGATTTCGCCCGCCAGAACCGGATCTTCGCCGTAGTATTCGAAATTGCGCCCGTTCATCGGGGTGCGCATTAAATTGAACCCCGGTCCCAGACTCACCTGAACATTGTTGGCGAGACATTCGCGCGCGATCAAAGCGCCGTATTGTTCCGCGTTCTCCGTATCGAAGGAAGCGGCCAGGTTCATCCCCGACGGCAGCGCCGTGGAGGTGCGCCCGTCCTCCAGCCGAATTCCCTGCGGCCCGTCGGCCATGGCGAGAGTCCGGATGCCGAAACGCGGCAGATTGCCGGCCTCCATGCCGGAAAAGCCACAACAAAGGTGGATTTTTTCATCGAGCGACAGTTGACCGAGGATTTCAGAGATACGTTTTTCCATGATTTTCAAATGTTCCAAAATTGTTTCAGGATTCTTTAATGAAATAAAATCGTTCTGTTAAGATAGCATCGAACATGGCAATGTCCAGATCTGCGATTCAGTCATAAGCAAGATATTTTGCTTTTTTTTCGTCTGAAATAAAAATTCGGGCACGAAATAACGGAAAAAAAAGATGAGCACTCTTGAAAATTGCCAAAATGTCATGTATCTTTAAAAGAATGGTTTCACGCGACTAAAAAAAAGAATAGTTCAACAGCTTGCAAATCAATATGTTAAATTGATCACAAGCTTAAAGTTTGCAGGATATGAAATCTCTCCCGGGCGGCAAGTTATCCCGGAACAGCCGGCGAGATGTCTTCATTCCAGGGCGAATGGAGAACGGCGGGATGGGGCGGTTCTTCATTCTGAAAGTGAAATTCAGCATTCGCGTCAAAATATAAAAAACAAGGGAAGGAAAGGAAGAAAAATGAATCTGACCGGCTGGCTGATCGTGTTGATTCCGCTGATCGTCATCATCGGAGCGGCGTTTTACTCACGAAGATACGTCAGGGACATCGCCGATTATCTCGCTTCCGGTCGCGTCGCCGGTCGTTACGTCATCAGCGTCGGAGACATGAGTGCCGGTCTTTCGGTCATCACGCTGGTCGCTCTCTGCGAACAGAATTATCAGTGCGGCATGGCCATGAGTTTCTGGAACAACCTGACCGTTCCGCTCGGTCTTTTCATGGCGTTGAGCGGTTATTGCGTGTACCGGTTCCGCCAGGCGCGCTGCCTCTCCGCCGGCCAGTTCTTCGAACAGCGTTACAGCCGTCCCTTCCGTATTGTGGCGGCGATCATCCGCACTCTCGCAGAGATGGTCACCAACGCCATCGGACCGGCCGTGGCGGTGCGGTTCTTCATTTACTTTCTCGGAATCCCGCACAAACTGCCGATTTTCGGGTTCGAAATTCCGACCTACGGCGTGCTGGTGGCGATCCTGCTGATTCTCGCACTGGCGATCGTCTGGCCGGCGGGACGTATTTCGCTCCTGGTGACGGACTGCTTCCAGGGAATCATCAGTTATCCGATCTTCGTGATCTTCACGGTCTTCATTCTTACGAACATCTCCTGGTTCAGCGACGTCGCGCCGGTCATGCTCGACCGCGCGCCCGGAGAAAGCTTCCTCAACCCGATGGACATCGAGGAACTGCGCGATTTCAACATCTTCGCACTGGTCGTCACGATCACCAGCACCATCCTCAACCGCGCCGCATGGATCGGCAACGACACCACCAATGCCGGCCGCACTCCGCATGAGCAGAAAATGGCCAACATCCTCGGCACCTGGCGTAACGGTTTTTCCGGAACCATGATGACGCTGGTCGGAATTTTCGTCATCACCTTCATGCTCAACAACCGCTTCGCCCCCGCGGCCCATAATGTCCGGCTTGCGTTAACCGATAAAATCAGCCAGGAGGTCTTCGCCGATCAGACTCTGGTGCAGAAAAGGATCAATGAAAGCGTCTCAAAACTGCCGGTGGCGCAGCACCAGATCGGCGTCGACGCCCCTTATTCGCGCACTCACAATCCCGATATGCCTTTCCTTGATGCGACGCTCAAGAGCATTCAGGATTCAAGAACCGAAAACGGCAATGCGAAATTCCAGGAGTTTCGTTCGCTCTATTTCCAGATGATGATGCCGACCATGCTCCGGTCGCTTTTTCCGCCGATCCTGATGGGCATCTTCACGCTGCTGATGATCATGCTTCTGCTTTCGACCGACGACAGCCGGATCTTCAATGCGTCAAGTACGATCATTCAGGACGTGATTCTGCCGTTCCGCAAGACGCCGATGACCATGGAGGAACACCTGCTTTATTTGAAACTCTGTTCGCTCGGTGTAACAATTTTCTTCTTTATCGTATCGCTCTTTTTCGCCCAGCTCGACTATATCAACATGTTCACCACGATCATGTGCGCCGTCTGGCTGGGGGCGGCCGGGCCGATCATGGTCGGTGGATTGTACACCCGCTGGGGAACTACGTTCGGTGCGTGGTGCGCGTTATTTTTCGGTTCCGGCATTTCAATTCTCGGGCTCTTCTGCCAGCGCAACTGGGCGGATCTGATCTACCCGTGGCTGGAGGATTGCGGTTACGTCGAAGTGGTGGGAACGTTCCTCGAGACCGTGTCGGCTCCGTTTGATCCGATCATCGTCTGGAAGATGGATGCGATCAAATTCCCGATCAACTCGATGGAGATCTTTTTCTTTTCAATGGTTGCCGGCGTAATCGCGTATATTGCCGGATCGTGGCTCACCTACAAGGAACCCTACAACCTTGACCGTCTGTTCCACCGGGGTATTTACAGCGACAACCCGGAAGAGCAAGAGGCACCCAAGCAAAAAATCTCCGTCTGGAACTGGGTTTACACGCAGCTCATCGGGATCACCTCCGAATATACCCGCGGCGACAAAGTCATCGCATGGAGCGTGTTCATCTATTCGCTGATCTACAGTTTCGGCATCATGTTCTGCGGTGTGCTGGTCTGGAATCTTTTCTTCCCGTTCAGCACCGACGCATGGGCGGTCTACTTCTTCATTACCATCATCGTCGTGGCGCTGGTGGTCGGAATCGTTTCGACCGTCTGGTTCCTGATCGGCGGATTGATCGACATGCGCGCGCTCTTCCGCGACCTTGAAGCGCGTATCGCCAACCCGCTTGACGACGGCCGGGTCGAGGGTCACGTCTCCGTGGCCGACAAGGCGCGGTTCGACGCACTTGAAAGCATGCAGCGGAAAAAAGAGGCCGAAGCAGCGGAAAAAGCTGCGGAGGAAAAGGCTGCGGAGGAAAACGGTGGGAAGTAATTTTTCCGCGTCGTTCCCGCAGGCAAAAATCAAAACCACCGGCTAAGCCGGTGGCGCCTTCAAGAAGATGTTACCGGGGCCCGCGATGCGGGTTCCGGAAGAATTCGCCAACTGCGGCTTTTTCACAGGCCGATGCGAAAACGGTTTCAGCATTTATTTTTTAAAGACGTTTTGTCACAATCGCCGGATGAGCACTTCGCCCTCCGGTATTTTTTTGTCTGTTCATTCCGGCTGCCCGTAACGATTGTTTGACAGCGAGAGTTATCCTGAGCGGCAATCAGGCGGAATAAAACAATTTGACGGATCAGAGTCGGATGGGACGGACATTTCAGACAGAGCCAACTTGCATGACTTGCCGGAATTTCGTCCGCGACATTGTACTTCTACGAAAAACGAGGAAGAACGCCCTCGGAAAAATTTTTGGACGGCTCCTGGCAGAGATGAGCATATTACATAAGACGACGCCTTTGAAGAGATGTCATTCCTGGACGGGATTGTGTCGACAGGAAATTACTCGATTCATCGAAAAATTTTACCATAATCCGGCATTTACAGGAATGTCGATTCGCCATGCAGTAAGAATACATCTCCTGCTCTTCCGCGGATTCCCCCGTGGATTTCCAGGTGAAGGTTTCTATTTGTGCGGAGACCGACGTCCCGAACAATCGATGCAGAGCTTCCGGAAAGTTCTTTGGCGTGCGAGGAAAACGACAATCCGAGAAAGCAGTTCTCATCCTGATTGATGTGCCAGGACTGGGCCCCGGGCGTCCGCCCCGGGTGGCGGTGCCGTTTTCCGCGCTGCTGAACCGGGCATTGACCAATCGCCGGCAATGCTGGTTGCAGGCGGATTTCGTGATACCGAGAATTCGGGCGATGTCGCTCTGGCGCATCGAATCGTTTTCATAGAGCAGCCGGAGAACATCGTGAGAACCCGGACTGATTCTTTCGGATTTTTCCTTGATCATCCGCACAGTGGAGAAACCTCGACTGTAACTGTATTTTCTGTATTGATTATGATACAATATAATTATTTTGTCAAGATGTCGGTCGATACTATTTATTTTCTGTTAACAGTCGAGAATTTACAAAAAATTCTCCCGTCTTCCGTTTTCATCCGGAAAACGCGCCGATCTGCTTCAACGTTTCCGGAACGCCGGCTCGGTGTCCGGCACGTATTCTCCGGAAGCTCCGGTACGGGGGGAATTTCTCCAGGAATACGACATGAAAAAAGGAGGTTCGTTTTACACGCCCCTCCTTCATTTCCTGTGCTGAACGACGATTTTGCGTCATTCGAACGGATTGTAAAAATCCGTGATGTCCACCGGAACGACCATCACAACCGGTTCCGGATCATCGTCACCGAACCCCATGATCTCGATGCTGACTTCCCCGGATTTTCCGTTATCAGTGACGGCCTTCCCGATCCATTTGGTTGACGATACTTTCTTCACAATCGTAACCGAAGTGCAGCTCGGCGCCCTGGAGCCTTCCATATCGGAAAGAAACTCGGTCATACCGTTCTTTGCTTCCCGGCAGATATATTCCTCGCGGGAGAAAGCCGGTTCGGACTTGATTTCCGGACTGGAGAACGTGCTGCCGGAAGAGTAGGAGGACGAACCGGAGGGCGCGGCAATCGTGAGACTTCCGGTTCCGATGGCGGCTCCGGGAGTGTTGAAACTCACGATCCAGAAATACAATGTCAGAATCGCCAGCGGAATGGAGAACAACTTGAAAATGGAATCAAGCTGAATCTCCTTTCTCTTAAACATGTAATACGGGTATACGATCGGGTAGAAGAACAACGCGCCGAGTATCCAGGCGAATGGATTGCCGATATCCTTGATTTTCCGGTTGCGGTACGCTTCGATCCCGATGAACACCGCGAAAATGAAGACGAAGAAACTCGTGGCCGACCAGCACTCGAATTCCTTTGTGCTCAACCAGGAACACAGCAGAATGATCAACGGCAGCGCCTGGAGTGAAAATCCCATGTTGACCGGTTTGAGATCGGTTCGGGCCGCGGGTTCAAGCGGTCTGCCGCAATTCGGGCAGCCGGTTGCATGGATGGAGACGTCCTTTCCGCAGTCCGGACATTTCCGGATGGTCGGATTCTGAGGCGCGCCGCAATTCGGGCAGCTGGTTGCATAACTCGAGACATCTTTCCCGCAGTCCGAACATTTTTTCAGCCCGGTACCGGAAGTATCCGGCTGGATTTCATTATTTTCCGCTTTCTTTTCTTCTTCCATAATGTTTTTCTCCCATGGTTCCGTTCTGAATCGACAACCAGGAGAGATTTCAGCAATCATCTCTCCTGGTTGAATGGATTCCTTAGAAATTCAGTTGCTCTCTTTTCTTCTGCTCATAATCATCCTGTTTCTTCCTCTCCGCTTTTTTTGCCAGTGCGGCCTGAATTTTCGGATATTGTTCCATTGCCCTGGCATAAAGCGCCTTATCGAAACATTCGATGATTACGACATTTTCATCAGCCCGCTGTCCGTTTAACTGAGCCTGCATCTGCAGGAAATTCGATAATACAGAGGTCACGGCCATGTCAATGAGATTATCCGCCCCCTCACCGGTTGAAGATTCCAACCGATAATTTTTCTTGTTCTGCATCACCTTGTGCCACAGTTGCGGCTTTGTATCGGAAGAAGTATAATCCAGAGATGCGACAATGCCATATTGCGCGAGCTGTTTTTCCATATCGGCAACCTTAAGATCGCGATTGAAGAATTCCTCAAAAGCCTCGTCTTCTTCCTGGTGAATTTTGTCTTTCTCCTTCTGCGGATAACCTTCAAGTGGAGAATAACTGAAACCGGCATGTACTTTCGCATTTACGAGGGCGAAGAGATAATCCGGATCTCCGGGCTGGATTTTCTCCAGTTTCGGCTCCTGAAGACCGGTCTCCTTTTCACTCTTGACCGTCATGAATATGCCGTCGTTTTCGAGGCGGAAGCCAACCGGCTTGTAAGTAACCCGATATGCGGTTCCGATGATAACTTTCGTAACTTTTTCTTCGGAAAGATTCTTCACCGTCAAATTCTCATAATCGGATTTCAGTTTCTCAATAATATCTTCAACTTTAATTCCGACGACCCTTTTGCGGACTCCAAATAAATACAACTCCGGATATAGGAATGCTTCCAGCTCGTAATTATTGCAGTACACGAGAATTGGAGTAATAACCTTACCGCCGCCAAGCAGACCGCCGAACATGCTGTTGAATACGTCATCAGCGTCTGGTGGACGGGTGTATTCATACAAATCAATCAGAACTTCATCCGGAAAGTCGGCCATGAAATATAAATCACCTGTGCGTGCACCGAAAAATGTTCCGCGATCCGTTACCTGGAGCGGAACGGATTCCTTCTTAAGCAGCGAAGCCATCGCAAATCGATCCGGCAGTTTCTTTTCTTTTATGATCTGCTCCGCGATGTCATAATCGCAACAGAAGTTTACATTAACGGGGAGGCCGCTGTGATAGTCAAAAAGTTTCTGATACCTTGATTTATCATACAAAGCAACCATAAATTGCTTGATTTCCTCGTTCACAACTGAAGCAAATTCGGCGGAACGTTTGAAATCTTCTGAAAACGCATCCATCCGGGTGACCTTTTCTGCAAAGTTAAGATCACTCCAGGCGATCAGTCTGCAGATTGCCGTGGGATCGAGATAGTTGGAAATTTGCAGAAGTACATCGTAATATGCGATGACATTTTTACTGGAGAGATGCTCATTGAACCATGATACCATTTTTTTGCAGAGCTCGTTATAAGAAATCTGCTGCTCTGCCTCCTTCTTTTCAGAGGCTGCTTTCAACGCCTTGCTGAACCAGGCGGCCGAGTCACTGTACGACGTCTCCGTTCCAAAACCCTCGCCGTAATATTGCCCGACTGAAACCATTGCGGCAAGATCTCCCGTTTCCGCCGCCTTTTTCATCCAGGCAAAACTCCGGCTTGTATCTTTCGCCGGTTTGCCGATAACAGCTTCGGTAAACAGACCGAGAATCGGCAGTTCATTAGCCGGATCGTAAACAAAAACCCTTTCCCCGTTGTATAAACTTGCCATTTTTTTCATGCTGGTGGCATCACCGCCGTCAGCCTTTGATTCAATCGTGCTGACGCACCCTGTCATCAACAACAGACCTGTCGCTGTAAAAACAATTTCCAGCAACGTCTTTTTCTTCATTGATAATTCCCCCTGTTTTGAAATCCAAAATTATCTCAGGATTCGAATCAAAATTCCTTCCGCGCGCAAAATTCGGTGGCGCAATCCTGGATAAATGATTATAACTTGATAAAAGTTAACATATTACCCTGGGATAACCGCCACCTGACTGGAACCGTACAATATTGACCGGCAATATTTGCAGATATTACGGACGATCAATATTGTTTCCGGAAAAACCCCGCAAAAATTGCAAAGGTGACTGCAAGCGAGCCGACCACATTGAAGATCGCTCCCTTCGCGGAACATTCGACCAACGGAATTCCTTCCGTGAGCAGCGGAGTCAAAAATCCGAAGCAGATGATCAATACGCAAATGAGGCTGAGAGCTGAAAACGCGATCTCGGCAATGTTGATGTCTTTCATGATGACAGATCCTTTTTTTGAGTTTTACTGTTGTTACGTTAAACAATGCACATCGATTTCATTCTCCCGGATGCGGACGGGAAGCCTCTCTTCCAGATTTTTCTCCGGCTCACTCTCCTTTCTGGTTGAACATGTTTGTCACGTCTCGTTTTGCGAGGGTGTTATTCACCTTTCGGAGCATAAAACGCAAAACGGCTCAGCTCAGAACGGAATGCGGGCAAGCCGGGTTTGGAAGTGCAGGACAGCGACGGGAAAAATCAAAAAAAGGAGCAAAAAAAAAGCCGAACGCTTCCAATCACTGTGTCTAAAGGTCCCGCCAAGAACCTGCTTCTATCATGTGGAAGCGCCCGGCAAGATGTGAAGACACAATCTCACCGGGTATATTTCACCTGGGATAGAAGCAAATGAAACTTTCAACTTGGCGGGTTTATAGACACATTTGCTGAAATATACTCTTTGTAAAAGAACCGATGCCATAAAACGGCATCATGAAGAATATATCATTCCTTTACGGCGTTGTCAATAGATAATCACTCCATTCACTGAAAGTTTTTTTACCATAATCCGGCATTGATAAAAATATTAATTCGCCACACACGCGAATAACCCTCTTTCCCTTTCTTTCGCTTTCGCTTTCGCCTCCCCTCCCCTGCATTCCTCCCACGTCCTCCCT
>CALXNS010000035.1 GCA_944389815.1 uncultured Victivallis sp.
CCCCCTCCGGGCGGCGGAACAATGCGAACTGCAGTTCCGGCGAAAGCGCCAGCCGCACTCCGCGCGCCCCGGTCGCGCCGATGTGGCGGAACACCGCGGCCAGCGCCCCCAGCCCCGGACGCGGATATCCGGCGGAATCGACCAGGCTGAACCCCTCTTCCCCGGGGTTGACGTTCCGGTAATACAACGTAAAATACACGCAACCGGTCATCTGCGACGTTCCCATCAGCGTCAATGCACGAGCGACGTACTGTTTCTGAACATTTTCCTCGACCGGCGGCTGCCAACCGCCTTTGCCGGTGGTCCAGCCGAATTCGGTGTAAAAGATCGGCTTATCGCCGTAACCAGCTTCATTCCAATATTTTTCAAATGCTTCGATCCGTTCGATAAACTCCTGTTCCGGCGGAGTTCCCTCAACGTAGGGGTGCAAATTGACGCCGTCGAGCACGTCGTAAAGCCCGAGTTCGCCGAATTTGCGGATCAATCCCATATCGATGTTGCAGAACGCCGGCCCGATCACCCGGTTCTCCGGCTTCACCGCCCGAACCGCATCCCGGGTCATCCGGTGCCAGGCGACGAAATCTGGACGACTGCCGCGCCATTTCCCCTCCGGTTCGTTGAAAACGTTGAAATAGGCAGGAAAATTCGGTGACGCGGCCATTTTCTTCACCACTTCGCAGTACAATTCCGGATCCGTTGGCATCCAGATGCCGTTTTTCTCGCGGTTGGGCGGCTGAAGAAAGCCGGCGATGTTGCCGAAACAATAAATCGTCTCCCCTCCGGGCGGCGTCGGAAACTGCCACTCCGGCGCCGGAATGATCGAACGATCGGCATTGAGTTTCACTCCGGCCGTGCCGGTAAAGTTCCAGTTCCAGTGCGCATTGACCGCCTCGAACACCGGATCCGCGCCCGACATGCAGACCGCGCCGTAACGGGAACGGACCCGCACGTCCGCCGGAAGCGGTTCGCCTGTCACCAGAGCGGCGCCCCGGGTGGTGATGGTTTGATCGGGATACTCCGCGTTGACGGAGATCCGGTAAAATCCCGGTTCCGGCAACGGGATGCGATTCTGCGCTTTCAGTGCAAACTCCCGGCGGTGCGCACCGTTCTCATCCGTAACGACGATCGAACCACCGCTCAGTGAATCCGGATCGAACGGCGTCACCGTCAAAACGCCTTCCTCCGCCGGAACGACGTTGAACGGATGTCCGGTCGAGATTCGCGCCTCCTCCGCCGGAAACACTTCGATCCGAAAATCATCCACTTCCAGCGCTCCCGCCGTATCCCCGTCGACGGTCAGGTAGATCCGGCAGAATGAAAGCTGATTGTCAAAACTCCACTCCTGGCGCAACTCCTCCATCTCCTCCCCGTGCGGCACCGTCGGATACGGCGGAACAAAAAGCACCTCTCCCTGCCGCGGAGTGAAAAGCGGCTTGGCTTCCAGCCGCCGACCCGAAAATCCATCCCCACGCGCATGAAACGTCAAACGCAACCTCCCGCGTTCGCCGGTCGCCAGTCGGGGCAGCGCCACCGCGGGAAGCAGTACACCCTTGCTCAATTTGCGTGGTGCGCCCCATTCGATCCGGAGAATTCCCGCCTCCGGAAGAAGACGAAGCGCCACTTCCGGGGCATTGGCTTCAACGCCGCCGGTTGAACTGGAAAAATCGTTTGCCGCCAGCACCTTTCCGTTCTCCGGAATCGTTTCGACGAACTCCGCTTCCTGATACGGCAAAATTTCAAGCTTCAAATCCTTCAGCACGACCGCACCCGAAATCTCTCCGCCAGCAATCAGATAAACCCGGAAGCTGATTTCATCCCCGGATAATCTCCACACCCGGGTAAACTCTCCCGCTTTCCGCGGCAGTTCGCACACGGAATCGAAGAAACGCGCCCCGCCCGGAATTCCGGCCCAGAGCTTGATCTCGAAGCGGCCGCCTCCGGTCACATTGCCGTCCTCGATCCGGCCGCTCAAACGTACCATTCGCGGCCCGGCACCGGGTTCCACGCCGACCGAATCGGAATAAATCAACCGCCGATCGACGTCAAGCACCGTGAACTTCAACTCCTGCGACCCGTCCGCCTGACAATTCAACGTGATTCCCGAATCCGGTTTCTCAAAGTGCCAGGTGCCGATTTTCGCTCCGTAAACAGAAGACAGCAGGAGAAATCCGCTCAAAAACATCACAACAAATCTCATCTCAAGCTCTCCCATATTTCTCTTCGGATGTTTTTCTTTTTCATCCCCTTTTCAATCTTCCCTGTCCCGCAGACCCCGCCGTCCGGAATGCCGGATCATGCCTTTCCGGTACGTGCGCCGGCAGCTGGGAGACCCGGGAAAAAATCTTTTCATTTTCAATTTTCAGAGGTTGATTTTATTGTGTACGATTATATTTTACTACAGAAAGTTAAAAACGAGAATGGATAAAACCGACTTTCACCATGACAAATAACGACCCGCCGAACATAAACGCCTTCAATCCGTTGTTCAAGCCTCAGGAATTCCATCTGAAAATGGGACTGCACATCTGTGAATTCGCCACTCACACCGGCAGCCGGGAAAATTTTGCGGGCAATTACCGCTACTTCAACTTCTTCAGCCTCGCCCACCTCACCGAAGGGCACGGCATCTACCGCACCCCGGACGGGGAGTGCATCGAGATGAATACCGGCGACGCCGTGCTCACGCCACCGGGAGTCGTCCACTGGTACAGTGCCGCGCCACTTCATTTCTGGAGCGAAGACATCGTCTGTTTCACCGGTCCGGTGGCGGAACATTTCCTCGCGGCAGGCATCATTCATCCGGGCATCTTCTACTTCGGAAAGCTCCGGCGGCTGCTGCCGATCATCGATCTCGCCCGCGATCCGGCGGCGGATTCCCAGCTGAAAGCGAACATGGCGTTATTGCAGCTGCTCACGGAACTGCATTTCGAGCGCAACAATCAATCCGGCAGCCGCAACCCCCGCCTGACGGAACTCATCGGCGCCATGCGTCAAGATCCCGCGCACTGGTGGACGGTCGAGGAGATGGCTGAATTCTGTGGACTCAACAAAGATTATTTCCGGCGGATCTTCCTGAAGATGACCGGCATGTCCCCCAAAGCCTACATCGATCACTTAAAAATCACTCAGGCCGGGGAACTGCTCAATTCCAGCCGCCTGACGATCCGCCAGATCGCGAAAAAATTCGGGTATCTCGACAGCTGCCACTTCAGCCGCCGGTTCAAACAATTGACCGGCATGTCGCCGCAGGCCTACCGCGACCGCCTCGGCCAGTCCGGCGCGCCGGAAACATAATCAATCGTCGACACGGGTTTCCACACCGTGCCGCCGCGCGGCGAAATGCGGGGAATCCCCCCAGTCGGTGTAAGCGATCGTTTCTCCGATCGAGGCGACGGCGCGTTCGAGTCCGGCTCGAATCGCGGCGGCGTTCTCATCGGAACCGGGTTTGTTCTCATAAAGGAGATACCCCTTCCGGTAGACCGGATCGCCGATGTTCGGCATGATGACATTCGCTCCGGCAAGCAAGCCGCGTTCCCGACCGTCGGGAGCGAGCGCCTGAAGCGCGGTGGTGCTGGCGATGTTGACGTCCTTCAACAACAATCGGGTGACGGCGATCATTTTCAAGCCGATCTCCAGCTGGGCGGCGCGGTCGCTGCCGCACTCCGGAAATCTTTTCCCGAGCGGCGTTTCGTGGTGGACAAGATACGGCCCCATGCCGATCATATCGACGTCAAGCTCCTGAAAGAAACGCAGATCGTGCACTAAATCCGCAGTCGTCTGATACGGCAGACCCGACATTACCCCCGTCCCCACCTGGTAGCCGGCCTCCCGGAGCGCGCGAAGCGCCTCCAGCCGCACGGAGTAGCTGTGATCGGATGGATGCAGTTTCGCATAAAGCTCCGGATTGGACGCTTCGATTCGAAGCAGATAACGGTGCGCTCCCGCCGCGTACCAGCGCCGGTAGGTTTCCAATGTCTGTTCGCCGAGCGACAGCGTCACGCCAAGCGCGCCTCCGTCGATCTCCTTGATTTCATGCAGGACATCTTCAATGAAATCCACCATCCCCGGATCATTCCGCTCCCCGCCCTGCAGAACAACCGAACCATAACGGAATTCCTCCGCCAACCGGGCTGCAGCGAGAATTTCCGCCTTGCTCATTGCGAAACGCTTCACATGGCTGTTATCGCGTCGGATGCCGCAGTAGAAGCAGTTCTTGGTACAGAGATTGGAAATTTCGATCAGACCGCGCAGGTGAACCTGATTGCCGACGTGACGCAATTTCATTTGATAGGCGGCGGCGTAAAGCGCGGCGAGCGCCCCGCGATCATGCGTTTCCAGCAGAGCGGTCAGATCGTCATCGGTCAGTGTGCCGCCCGCCAGAGCGCGTTCGAGAATTTCATCAATCATATTTCCGGCGTCTCCTTCACGCATTGCTCTATGTTTTCACCGGAATATAACCCGTCTGAGGATTTTTTTCAATTTTTCAGGGATTTTTCATATAAAATCATTTGATTTTTTCTCAAGTTGTGATATCTTGGGAAATATGATCGCTCGACGAACGCGGGGGAGTAGCTCAACTGGTTAGAGTACCACCCTGTCACGGTGGATGTTGCGGGTTCGAGTCCCGTCTCTCTCGCCACTTTTTCAAAGTGGGAGGCGCTTCAATGGAATGCGCGTTCGTTGGATGAGTGATTGAGAATTTTCTGCGTTTCGAACGCGGGGGAGTAGCTCAACTGGTTAGAGTACCACCCTGTCACGGTGGATGTTGCGGGTTCGAGTCCCGTCTCTCTCGCCATTTTTTTTACCTTTTCCCTTTGAAACATGAACCGTCGTCCCGCAATTCATCGTCTGTAAAACAAAACCGCCCTCCGGATGAATTCCGAAAGGCGGCCGGAGAATGCGGCGTTGTTTTTCCGTCGCATCCTCTCAATATGAAAGCTCCTGACTATTCACTTCTTCAGCCGCGGTCCCACGGTCGCCAGACGCGAATTGATGTTGATGTTGGAACTCTCCAGCCCGGGCTGCTGCCCGTGCAGATCAAAATCGATATTGACGTGCGGCCCGAAAATCATGCAGTAAGTCGATCCGCCGAAGTGGAACATCCCCGTCTCCTGACCTTTTTTGATGCGCTGCCCCTGAAAAACGGATATGTCGCAGGTGGAGACCTCCGCCATGCCGATGGCGACGAAACACATCAGTCCGATATCGGGATTGTCCGCCTCGATATAGATCACCGCACGGGCGGCGATCTCCGCCAGATATCCCTGCGAATCATTGGGCGCCGAAGGATCGAATCCGACGCTGCGCGATTCCGAATAATAGGTGCCGGGAATCAGTGCGGTCTTCACCACCTTTCCCGAAACCGGCGAATGCCAGCGGTGATAACTGAATGCGCTCAAAAACGCCTGATACACCGTCCCGCCGACGAATTTTTCCGCCAACGGATCATTGTCGAGCATGAATTGCAGCGCGTATGGCTGCGCCTTGATCCAGAATTGATCACGCAACTGCACGTTGCGGGCGATGGCGAACGGCGCAGATTCGCAGGCGTTGGCGATCACCGCGTCGTTTTCCGGTTCAGCGACCGGCCGTACTCCTTCGCGGAATTCGCGGATGAAGAAATCATCCCACGACTTGAAGCCGTAATGCGGTTTCGAGGGATCACAGACGAATTCATCGGCAAAATGCGGCATCGCTTTGCGCGCGTCCTCGCCGAACCAGCCGTGCCGCGGATCGTCGTTCAACACATAGGCGCTCTCCGGCGACCGCAGAAACGTCCCCCATTCGTTCAACAGCGCCCGGATGTGATAATTGACCTTCTTGTCGATGAAGGCCGCCCAGCCGCCGACCGTCGCCATCGACCAGTCGAGGATCGCGTTGAACGGAAATCCGACCAGCCCGTCTTCGGAAAAACTCGGCGCATGAGTCAATATCACATTGAAAAGCCGCAGCATATGCTGATAATCCCGCACCTGCGGCAATCCGGTCGGAGATTCGGTGCGATCGGCCGGCACCTCGCTGAACATCTGATTGAAGAACATGTAGGCGTCGGCGTCGTTTTCGATGAAATTCTTCAGATCCGCCACCACCGGTTTCAATGGACCGGTGTCCTTCTCGGCCTTGTCCATGATTTTCCGCAGCCAGCAGGCCAGCGTTTCACGGTCTTTCGGCATCCATTTTCCCGCGGCGAAGGTTTTGTTCATCGGTTTGCACGGCATACTCATAAGGCTCCTCCTCTTCCTTGTTTCTCCGGGGTGCGGGATGCACCCGGGCGTTTTCATCAGCTTTTTTTCTCCGCCTTCAGGCCTGAAGGCGGCGCAATCGAAAACCGCAACGGAGCTGGAAAAACCGTCTGCCGTTCGGGAAATGACGTTCCCTGACAACGGCACCGACATAACAGCGCCGACATAACGGCGCCGCCCTCCTCATGCCAACGGTCACAAGCTCCTCAACTTCTGTCCGTACATCATTCAGTATAACATGAAACGAAATATTTTCAAATCGTTTTCCGATGGAATGTACAAAAAAACGTCTCCCGATGAAATTCCGGGAGACGTTTCACTGATCCCTTCATTCCGCCGCGTCCGCGGAATGCAACCCGTCTTTTTCAACGGCGACCGCGCGGCCCGTCGTCCGCTCCGCCTTTCGGGCCGCGCTCGCCGCCCCTGCGGACCGGAGGACGATTCATCTCGTCCAGAAATTTCTCCGGATCGTTCATGCGGTCGATCATCCTCTGGAGAAAACCATTGCCGCGTTCGAGTTCGACCTTCTTTTCCCCTTCAGCCTCCTTCGCCTCGGCGGTACGGCGCTCCAGCACGCGAAGATACAACGCCTTCATCGCCTCGACCTTTTCTATCTTCTCCTCCCGGGAAAGCTCTCTGTCCCGCAGCGCGGCACGCAGATCACGCAACTCTTCCCCTTCTTCGGGCGTCCACATGTTCCGCATGAAGTTCCGCATCCGCGGCCCGCCGCGGGGACGTTCCGGAGTCCGGATCAGCCGTTCGAACATCCGATCGACTCGTTCGTCCTTCTTTTCGGCACTCTTCCTGGCTTGTTCAAGCTGTTTTTCCGCCTGTTCGATCCGGGCCTTCGTTTCGGCGTCGATCAGTTGAGTGATCGCCGTCTTCAATGCGGCCTTGTCTTCGTCGCTTTTCGTTTCACGATATTTCCGTAGAGCCTCCTCGACGGCCTGCTGCTCTTTCGGGAAAGATCTTCTTTTCATGTCATCGCCTTTTCTGCCGGGACCGGGCTCGCCCTTCGGCGGCGGCGGCGGAACTTCTCCCGCGGGCGGCGGCGGCGGCGGATTTTCAGGTTCGTCGGCGGCGGAAAGCCCGAACGGGGCGGCCGCCAGCGCAAGCGCGGCGGCGGTGGAAAACAGAAACAATTTCTTCATGATTCAACCCTTTCATTCAATTACTTCTCCGCGTCTTCCGGAGAGTGCGGACTCTGTCAGATTAACGGCATGCCGCGAGAGAATATTGTATTAACTTCTTGTTTTTTTTTCGGAACGGGTTATTTTATAATCCGTCATCAGAAAAAGGGAGCGGCCAATTGCAGCGCAATGAATTTCATCCGTCGGAAGTGCCGTCCAAACCGGGCGTCTACGTTTTCCGGGACCGGTTCGGCAAAGTCATCTACGTGGGCAAGGCCGCCAATCTGCGGCGGCGTCTGAGCAGTTATTTCCAACCCTCCCGGATGGCGCGCGCCGACGCGAAACTGCGCTCGCTGATCAATTCGATCGACGAATGGAATTTCGAAACCGTCCGCACCGAAAACGAGGCGTTGATTCTGGAATCGCGCCTGATCAAGGATTTCGCACCGCACTACAACATTCTCATGCGCGACGACAAACGCTATCTGCTGCTGAAACTCGACCGCCGGGAAAAGTTCCCCACATTGAAACTCGCCCGGATCCGCAAAAACGACGGGGCGGAATATTTCGGGCCATTCCCGCAGGGCGGCGCGCTCAAGATGACACTCGAATTCCTTCAGGCGCACTTCGGACTGCGCGCCTGCCGCACCTCCGAGCCGGACGAAGAGACCCGCAAACGCTGCCTGAAACGAATCGTGCATGATTGCTGCGCCCCCTGCACCGGCGCCATTTCCGAAGCCGACTACCGGCAGCGGGTCGAGGATGCGGTCGCAGTGCTCAACGGCGACATCGCCCCGTTGTGCAACGAACTTCAGCAGCGCATGACCGAGGCCGCGCTGGCGGAAAAATATGAAAAAGCCGCCAAACTCCGCGACATCCGCACCAATCTTGAGAGCGTCTTCGGCAAACGCAGCCGCCTCTTCGAACGCCCGGAACTTCCGGGTGCGGCGCCCGGTCCGGCGGCGGTGCGCGCTCTCGGACGGGCGCTGGGATTGGCCACGCCGCCCGACCGGATCATCGGATTCGACATCTCCAACATCCTCGGCAAGCTGGCGGTCGCCAGTCTGGTCGCCTTCCGCGGCGGCAAACCCGACCGGGCCAATTATCGCCGTTTCCGAATCCGGACGGTTCATCAGAGCGACGACTTCGCGATGATGCACGAGGTACTCTGCCGTCATTTCGGTCGGTTGCTGGAGGAAAAAAAGCCGCTGCCCGATCTGGTGATGGTCGACGGCGGCAAGGGGCAGCTTTCCGCGGCACTGGACGCGCTCATCGAGATCGGCTGTCCGCCGCTGCCGGTGATCGGGTTGGCCAAGCGCAATGAGGAAATATTCGTGCCGGGCCGGGCTGAACCGGTTCGGCTCGACCGTCACGATCCGGCGCTGCGCATGTTGCAGGCGCTGCGCGACGAAGCGCACCGTTTCGCGATCACCTACCACCGCGAGCTGCGCAACAAACGCATCGAACAATCCCGGCTCGATGAAATTCCCGGCATCGGACCGAACCGGAAACGCGAACTGCTCCGCGCCTTCGGTTCGCTTGCGGCTCTGAAAAAGGCGACCCCGGACGAGATCGCAGAAAAAGTGCCAGGTCTCGGGGAATCGCTCGCGGAAAAAATCCTCGCCGCCCTCGGTTAGAACGTACAGTTGCGCCAGTCGTTCGCGCCATGAACCGACGGCGTGAACCAGATATTCCCCAAACCTTCGGCATTGCCCTCCGCGTAGAGATTTTTTGCCGTGTTGGCGCGGGCAGTGTCAACGTGGAGGTCGGCGCGAAGGACGGTTGCCGTCAGGCCGTGCCGGGGCCAGGCATTCGCTCCGCCGACCAGATAGATTGGTTCCACCCGGCAATATCCGTGCGTACCGCCATCAACTTTCACTTCGGTGGTGACAATCAATTTCGACGGTCGTGCCACACGACCCATCTTCACCGGACCGCATTCGAAAATTCCGCTGTATCTACTGGTACTCTGAAATACCCAGTAATTGTATCCGTAAGTTATCTGGCCCAGTGAAAAATACCAGTCAAGATCGTAGGAGGGATCAAATTCATCCGTCGGACACCAGAGGTAACTTTTGATATTCCCGCTGTTCGCTCCAAGATAGGAAGCCGCCCGAATGTACCAGTACTGGCCTTCGTCATTCATATCATCTCCGGCCGGAAACATGTCATCATTGTCGATCGCATATTGACCAAGCCCCAGCCCGATCTGTTTCTGATTGCCGAGACACTGCGTCCGGCGCGCCGCTTCGCGCGCCTGATTCAGCGCCGGAAGCAGCATTGAAGCTAAAATCGCAATGATCGCAATAACGATGAGCAATTCTATCAATGTAAATGGGTGCGGAGCTCCTCCTCCCTGCTGCCGCAGGAAAACGGCCACGCCTGCTTTCGAAGAGCCCTCCCCTCCCCGAGCCGGTTCGCAGCCCCGAAAAACAACACCCATACGTCTGCGAACTCTCTGCCAGGTCATTTCTCGTTTCATCTGAGTGATTCCTTTCTATTCGGGATGGATTACAGAAATTCAATTTCGCCCCAGGAGGCCGGATTGTTCCATTTGTCTCCCCGGCGATTGTTCCAGACCGCGCCGGGCAAGGTCAAGTCAAAGCGCCAGACTTCCCCCGCCTTCGGTACCGCGCCGAAGAAACTCCACGGAATCGTCACGGTCATTGCCCAGCCGTCGCCGGTATTCTCCGCTTCGATCTCCGCCGGAACCCGGTCGCCCGCATTCAAATTGCATGACGCATCGTAACTGATGAGCACCGCATCGGGCCGGCCGTCGGCGGTGGTCGGAGCAATGCAGATTTGATGAAGCTGGCCGTCGAGGAAATTCTCCTTTGAATTTCCCATGTAAAGCCGCAACGAATCCCCCGCCCAGAGCCACCAGCCGCGCCGGTCATTCCGCATCGGTTTCCCCGAACGCACATGGACAGCCAGCGTGAAGGCGTTTTCATCATACCATGAATCAAACGTGCCGACGCTCGTTTCACTCCCGTCCGCCGAGAATGCGTCGTCACTGATCCCCGCGCCGGCCATCGCCCGGGTCGCCTGCGCCGGAATCATCGGCATGGCAAGCGATGCGTAATCGATCTTCTCCGGTTTGCCGCCCCGGCGGGAAAGCGCGCGCTTGATCAGATTGGGGCGCAGATCCGGCGGCAGTTCCAGCAATCCTTCCGGCGGTGCGCTGTCCAGCAGCAGAAAGAGCGGATCTCCTCCGGGAACAACCGTCACGCCGTCGGCGGCCGTCTTCACCCGTTCCGCGGCGGGACGCCCGCCCCAGACGTCGGCGGCGGAGTGCAGTTTTCCCGGCAATGTCACGGCAGGAGCTTCGGGCAGACGTTGCGCATCGCTCCAGACGGTGGCCATCACCCCGTCCGGAACGAGCGGCGTTCGCCAATACCAGACGTGAACATATTCCGCTGTCTCGGCCCGACCGAGAAATTCGGCGCCCTCCAGATATTTTGCGGCGGCATTCATCGCCACTGCAGCGTACTTCGGAGAACCGTCGAGCAGGAAGAAGCCGAAATGATGTTCCGGATTGTCCGGATCGCTTCCCCAATCTTCCAACATGTGAAAATGAATTCGTTCCACGCCGGCCGCCAGCGAAATCAACAGCGTGCGGGTGTTGAAGACCGCCTGTTCGAATTCGGTCACGCACTGATAACTTGAGGTGTCGCTCCGGGTGGTCGGCCAGCCGATTTCGCTGAAGATGATGCCCTGATGGTCTCCGTATTTTTCAATTGCGCGCTTCAAACGGGTGATGTCGCCGAGCAATCCGTCCTCCGGCCCCTGATCGGTGTGGCGATATGGATGAATGTCCACCAGCGCAAAATCCTCCGACAATCCCGCCTTCAGCAGCCGGACGATATAACCGACGTCGGCGTCCCCGGTGGTGCCGAGGATCATCCGCGCTTCCGGCTGCACGGAATGAACAGCTTCGGCGGCGGTTTTATTCAGCGCGACGAATTCGTCGAATTTTCCCTTGAAACTGCCGTAGGGCTCGTTGTTCGGTTCATTCCAGATTTCGTATTCCGGAATGATTATACCTCGATAATGTTCTGCAGCGGCGCGGCAGAAGGCCGCGTATTCGCTCAGAAACTCCTTTTTCGGCGGATAGTGACCGGCCCAGTTTCCCGGTTCCACCCGTTCCGGATCGACCGCCCACGCCGGACTCCACGCCAGATTGCCCCGCCGGAGGATGCCGTCGGAAATCATACTTTCGGCAATTTCGCCCTCATCGGGAAAAACAATTTTCCCCGGCCCCTCCGCCGCCGCCTCACACCATGCCATGCTCCCATTGCGCTCATGATGGACTCCAAGCATCCGGCCGATCGCCGGGCCGTCCAGAGCCGCGGACTCCCGGAAACCACCCCTCCGCGAAATCCCGACGATACCGAAAGGCGAACGCCGTTTCGCCGCGAAATCCAGCTGCGGCAAACGATTCACAACTCCGATGCGCCGGGTATCGAGCAACTCCGGGCCTTGCCGAAACTGAATTTCATAAATTCCCGGTTCCAGTTCCGGCAGTTCAGCAAGCAACCGCGGCCCGATGACGGTGCATTTCAATTCGCGCTCCGCACCGCCGCGCCCCAGATCGCGAACCGTCACCTGATTCACTTCCGAAGCGTCACAGGAAAAATACGGTCTTTCATCGGCAAAATAGAGCGAACCCGTCTGCACACGATCCGGGTGAATCGTTACAGTAGCGCGGGCACGGCCGTCGCGCCGGGACGAATACGCCAGAATGCCGCCGTCGCCGAACCACTCCATGATTCCGACATATCCGGCTAATTCCATCCGGAAGACGAGAGCGCGCGCATTTTCCGGTACGGAAATCCATTCGCCGCTCATGGGTTCAAAATCCCCGCCCTTCACATATCCGGGTGAATTGCCATCCACGGCAAAGAGTTCCTGAAAATTCTCTCCGTCAATCGAATACAGAAATCTGCAACCGCCGTTCCCGAAATCCACACCGCGAAAACGCGGCATCGTGAAACGGATCTTTTCCAACGGCTGCTCGAAACGGAACTTCAACTCAAACATCGCGCAGCCGGCGATGATTTTCCTCGTGGTCAAGCCGCCTTCCGGCGTTTTTTCGAACGCGACGCCGTCGGCATTGCTCCAGAGAGTTTCAGCTGCGCGGCCGATCGCAAGTTCCGCAGGTGCGGCGGCGCGGCCGACAGGCGTCACGGCGTTGGGTGTCGCACCGCCGAATTTCCACTCCGCAGCTCCGATGTTCCCGCAGAGAATGAGCACGAACAGAATTATTGACCATCCCTTCATCACAATCACCTTTTCATCAATTGGTTGACTTTCGCTCGCGCACTTCTCCACGCAACAGCGCCGGCCGCAGATCCCGTGGCGCTTTACCGGAAACACTTTCAAGAAGATATGTCGCCGCCTGCCGTCCGATCTCCTTCCGGGGCTCGCCGATCGTGGAAAGCGAAATCAGTTCCGAACCGCTCTCCGGCAGATCGCCGCAACCGATCACCGCGACATCCGGCCGCCCGGCTTCGCGGAACGCGCCCAGAATCTGAAACGCAATCATATCGCAGAACGCCGCAACGGCGGTCGGCGGTTCCGGCAGAGCGAGGAGGCGCCGGGCGATTTCTCGGTCGGCTTCCGGCGACATGGTGCGCGTGACACACAAATATTCCGGCGGAATCTCCAGATTAAGTTCGGCCATGCGTTTCAATGCCCCCTCCCGGCGGCCGCGGCTCTGCATGGATTCATAATCGACCGTCACACAGGCGATACGCCGGTGACCGTGCCGATAAAGCAGCTCGATTTGTTCGCGGCCGGTCCACTCCGGATCGAGCATGAATGACTTGACCTCCACGCCGTCAATCGCATCCCCGATGAATATGACCGGCGTCTCCGTCACGCCCGGCAGCCGGCGATAGAAATCTCCAGACGCCGCCACCGGTTGAACCAGCAGCCCCTCCACCTGCAGTTCCAGGAACGAATTGATCAACTTCTCCTCCCGTTCCCGGCCGAACATCGTAATCCCAAGCAGCGGCTGATACCCCGCCGGCAGCAGAATATCATTGACGCCCATCATGATTTCATTGGCCCAGGAACTCGAAAGATCGTTCATCACCACGCCGATCGTCCGGGTCGTCCGACGGCGGAGACTTTTGGCCAGCTGGTTCGCTCGATAATGGTGGAGCTGGGCGATCCGGCGCACCTTCTCCTGGGTCGCCGCGGAGATCTTCATTTCGTTCCCCTTCCCGGCAAGCACATACGATACGGTCGAGGTCGCCACTCCGGAGAGTTTCGAAATATCTTTCAGGGTTATCGCCATTGTATTTTTTCGCCCCTATTTTCTGAATCGATTAACTGATTCGTTTAACTGAATCGTTTCTGTTGATAATTATACCCAAATTAAAAACGAAAGTCAACCCCCGGCGGCGGAAAAAAGGCGAAAAAAATCCGGTAGAAAAACACGGTATGCCTTTCCTGAATACAGACACGTTCAAAAATTTCCATTCGAAAGCGGCCTCCGTTCCATGAGAGCCGAGCCGGAAATTTGACGGCAGCTCCATAGCGCTTCGAACCGCGCCATACTTGAAATAAACCGTATGCGGTATTATTTTATTCGGCAGCGGTGAAATTCCGTAACCAGAGCGACCGGCGGCGGAAGGGAATTTCCTCTTCCGCCCCGAGACTGAGGATGAGTACATGTTCCACATTGAAAAGCTGTTTGAACCGCAATTTCCTCTGATTCTGCTGCATTTGATCGTGCTTGTTTCCATTTGCTGGACCAAGCGGCGGGAGCCGTCGGAAGCACTCTTCTGGCTGCTGATCGTGGCATTGCTGCCGCCGATCGGCATCGTGCTGTATCTTTTTTTCGGCATCACCCGCGTCGACCGGGCCGACTGGATGATCCGGGTGATCCGCGGAACGTTCCTGGATGAACGAGGACGCCTCTGGCGGGACGAACGGCAGAAAATCGCCCGTCGCCTGGAAGAATTCACCTCGGACTCCACGATCGCAAACGCACCGCCGAGCCAGACGCTCGACCGACTCTTTCCCGACACACTGCTGCTCAAAGGCAATCATGTGGAACTTCTCCGGGACGGCAGCAGCGTCTATCCGCGGATGCTCGAAGACATCCGGGCGGCAAAAAGTTCCATCCGGCTGCAATCATTCATTTTCATGAGCGATGAAGTCGGGAAACGCATGCTCAATGCATTGGAGGAGAAAGCGCGCGAAGGAGTGGACGTGAAGGTGCTTTTCGACAGCGTCGGCTGTTTCAAATCCTACTTTTCGCGATTCTTCCGGAAATATTTGTTTTCGAGAATCCCGAATTTTCAGATCCAGGCGTTCTCCAGACTCAACCTTCTGATGCCGTGGAAATTCCAGCTCCGGAACCACCGCAAACTTCTCGTGATCGACGGCCGCGTCGCCTACAGCGGCGGCATCAATATCGCCGCCGAAAACGAACGCGAAAGCTCCATTCCCCGCAACCGTTACATTCACGATCTCCACTGCCGGATCACCGGCCCGGCGGTGACGCAGTTCACGGAGTCGTTCTTCCGGGACTGGAGTTATACGACGCGCCAGAGTCCGGGCGACTGTTACTGCGCCGGCGATTTCCGCCTGCCGGAACGTTCCGGAAATACCACGCTGCGGGTGGTCGCAAGCGGCCCCGGAGATCATTATCAGGGAACGAGGAAACTCTTTTTCACGGCGGCATCAACCGCGCGGCGGTCATTGACGATCATGACGCCGTATCTGGTACCGGGCTCCTCCTACATCGAGGCGCTGTGCATGGCGGCGGCGCGCGGTGTGGAGGTGCGGATCATCGTTCCGGAACGCAACAACCACTTTTATGTGGACATGGCGGCACAGAATTCTTATCCGACACTTCTGCGCAGCGGCGTAAGGATTTTCCGGAAAACCGGCATTTTTTCCCACACCAAGGCATTGCTGGTGGACAATGAGTGGGGCTTCATGGGGTCAAGCAACTGCGACAGCCGGAGTTTCCGACTGAATTTCGAACTCGATTTCTGTTTCGGCGGCGGTGATTTTCTGCAATCGATGTGTGAACAGGTGCGGCTCGAACTGAACGACTCCAATGAACTTCTCCTTTTCGAAGCCGAGACCCGTCCGGTCTGGCGGCAGTTTCTCTCCGGCTGCTGTGCGCTGCTCACGCCGATCCTTTGACGAAATCGATCTCCGCAACCAGCGGCAGATGATCGGAAAAACGAACTTTCGGAACATGGAAATCCGACAGCTTGAGTTCCGGAGACAACAACAGATAATCCAGCTGCCGTGCCGGTTTCCACGCCGGATAGGTGGGTAGATTGTTCACATTGGCGCTGCGCAGCTGCGTCTTCCGCAGAAAGGAGTGCAGTTCGCCCTCGCCAGCGAAGGTATTGAAATCTCCGGCGACGACCAGCGGGCCGGACTCCGGCAGAATTTCCGCAAGATAGCGCAACTGACGCAACCGGGTCTTCCGTGTGAGCGCAAGATGCACCACAACCAGAGTAATTCCGTCGACCTGAGCGGAAAGAATCAACCGTTTCATACCGACGGGAAAAAACGCGACATCGCACATCTCATGTCGCGCCCGGGTGAGAATGGCATTTCCCTGATGCTGCAGATACGGCAGCCGGCTGAATACGGAATCCGGACCATATTTCTGCTGAAAAAAGCAGTGATACCCCAACTCTTCAGCCAGATGTTCGACCTGATTGACATATTGGAATCGCCGGCTGCCGAGATCGGTTTCGACCAGACAGACGGCGTCGGGTTTTTCCGCGGCGAGAAAACCGCGGATCTTGCGGCTCGGGCGTTCGGGTGCCCGCAGGTAATGATACCCGGAGAAGAGCCGTCGATATTCACTGCCCGGATTTCCGGTGCCGTAAGCGATGTTGTAAAGGAGAATTTTCATGATGGCGCACTCCGGCGCACCGCGAATTTCGGCGGCCGCCGCGATTAACATATCATTCCGCCCATGAAAATGCAACCCGCCGGGATTCCGCCGGTGGAAGAAAATGTATGACGGAGCCATCCATCATCTTTTTGGAATAAATCCGGAAAAACGCCTTGCATTCCCGGAAAAAACGGGTTATATTCTGCGGCATTCTCCGGGCGATTAGCTCAGTTGGTTAGAGCGTTTGCTTTACACGCAAAATGTCGGGGGTTCGAGTCCCTCATCGCCCACCAGTTGATACTGCAAGAGCATTGCGGAGACATTCGAATGGAATTTCCCCAATACTCTTTCCTTTTTATCTGCGAAATTCCGTTCAGCCTCACTCGGCGTTTGCATTCCTAATCGCGGATGTGGTCGCATAAGGACATCAAGATCGTTTTGCCCTGTGAATTTCGTTCGACGGGAAAAAACTGAATCAAGGTCACTCTGATTTTACGGGCCACTCTTCCAGCAAATAAATAAAGAATAAAAATGCTTCCCGCATTGCCGTTTTCACGCAATCAGAGATTTTCCTTCAACAATTGCCACGGCACGTCTGCCGCAGCCTTTTTCTCCCGAACCGTCAGAGCCGCGAGAATCCCGGCCGCCTCCCCCAGCGGAACTATGTTTCCTGTGACACGATAACTGGCGTGAGCAAAAAAATCCCCGCTGATACAACGCCCCGTCAGGAGAAGATTCGGAATCTCCGAACTGATCAAAGCTCGCAGTGGAATGTCATACGGCAAAGATTTATGCTGATGTTCAAAAAATCCATTCGCGTACGAGTGGGTCAAGGCGTGTATGTCGATTCCTGCTGCAACGCGACAGATGGAGTCCGGCTGCGTCCTCCCTTCAAGCAGATCCTGCAATGTGACCTGATAAAGCCCGCGGAGTCGTCGCCCTTCCCGGACTCCGATCCGTTCGGAGGTCGCCGCAATGGATAGATTCTTCCATTCCGGCCCGCTGCGCCGAAGCGCAGCTATCTGCTGGTGTATCTCCCGGCGGGCCAGCATCGTTGCCCGCGTCAAATCATCGGCATCGCATCCGGACATTTGACACTCATGATTGGCCATTAATAGAAAAAGCTCGTCCGAAAGGAAAAAGAGTGTGGCGTCGTGATAAGTCGGCTCCGCCCCGTTTGCCGTAAGAAGATCGTGCAGATTGTTGACCGCCTGCGCTCGCGGAGTATAGCCATTGACGTATTGGATGACGTCCTGCAGACGAATTCCGGTCAGAATCGCCAACATCGACATCGGTTGAAAATGTCCGTTTTCCGGATCGCCGGTTTCGAAGGAACAACCGGCTGCGGACCCCAGATCGCCGTCGCCGGTGGCATCAATGAAAATTGTTCCCCGCCACGCTTCACGCCCGGATTTTGATTCGGTAAGAACGCAATCCATCGTGCCGTCCGCATTGCGGATCGCCCCGGAAACCTGTGTGTAGAGTCGCACGTTTACGCCGGTTTCACGGCAGAGATCCTCCAGCAGAAGCTTCATGCATTCCGGTTCGAATGCAAATGATCCCGAACAGGGCGGCGATCCGGCGGAACCGCGAAGTTGCAGTTCCCGTTTGTAACGATTCATCAGGCGGCTTTCCGGCTTGTGATGATCGATCATCCAGCCGAGAAGCCCCGAAGTCCACATTCCCCCGAGGCAGCCGTTTTGTTCGATCAGCAGAGTCTTCATGCCCAGGCCGGCGGCTCTCAACGCGGCGGAAACTCCCGATGGACCGCTGCCGGAAACAATGACGTCATATTCCCCTTTCACGGGAATCCTGCGCGCAACTTCCTCTACAAAGTTTCCTTTATTTTCAAGACTATTTTGTTCTGCACCCGAAATGGAGTTTCGCATCTGTCCTGTCCCGGTTAAAAACAGTTGTGAACTTCAAATTTTTAATATAATATCATCTTTCCCCTGAATGGAACACCGAAATGCAATTACCCGGCTTGAAACTCAAGCTCCACCCGTCCCCGCCGGGTCGCGGGAACGAAAATCGCGTCACGCTCCCGACTCCGGTCACCACCGCCGCCTTTCGTGACATGAATGCCCAACACCGCGTCACGGTACGGCATGTTTTCGAGATGAAATTCCGCAATTTCCTCCGGCAGATACGGCTTCACCGTCACCCCTTCGGGTGTGAATTTCAGCCCCCCCCAGCACCGTCAGCACCATGTTGATGAATCCGGTCGCACACCAGGTCTGATCCCGGCACGACGCCCACAGTTTCGGCGTTTCCACATCGAAATTCTCCTGCAAACCGCCGTAGGGTTCGCCGCTCTCCGGATGGTAAAGCTCATAAAATCCACCCGCGCGCGTCACCCGGTCGCACTCCCATTGCAATTCCCGCCACGCTTCCCGCGCAAATCCACGCTGCGCCAATGCATAACTCCATGCGGCATTGACGTGCGACCAGACCGTGCCGCTGTGTCTTCCATAACCACCCAGTTCGGTATACCGTTCGTAACTTGGCCAGACGCAGGCGATTCCCTGCGGCGTCAGAATCGTCCCGGCGACAAATTCCGCTGCATGCGCATCATCCACAATTCCGGTCATCAAAGCGAATGCGCTCCCCAGCCCCTCCTGGCGGCAGCGGTCATCTCCCGCATCCAGCAGATAATGATAACGCGACGATCCCGGCAACTGAAAACGCGCCGCAATCGCCCGGCGCAATTGTTCCGCTTCGTTCCGCCAGCGCGGAACTGCGCTGGAACCGCACAATTCCATCCGCATCCGATCCGCGGTTTCAAACGCCAGCAGATAAAGCAGATTGGTCGAAAACGCCTTCATCGGCAATCCGACGCCGCGCGACGCCAGATACGAAGGATGATCCTTCAGACACGCGACGATCCCGGATTCATGCTTCGACGAGAGGAAACGCGCCGGATAGCCCGCGATGCCGTCCTGAAAACACGCTCCGCCGCGAAACAACCCGTCTTCCGGATCGTATTCGGTTGCGAGAAAATAATTTAAACTCCGATCCGACGCCTCCAGTGCCAGCTTCAGAAATTCGCAATCCCCGGTGTAAAGATAATAATTCCACGCGCCCCACACCCAGATCACCGCATCCCAATATTCCCCGCCGATCCGGACGTCTTCATCCTCGCGTTTGAGAACCACAAGCAACGTATTCCGCGCCGCCTCCGGAGCAAGCAGTCCTCCGGCAAACCAGGTGTTGAACGCCGCATCGCGCGTCCACGGCGTATCGTAATCGCCTCCGGCAATGATAACCGGCGCGGCTTCCGCAAGCAAACCGTCGCGAAAGGGATGAATATTTTTCGCCAGCGTTTCCTGTGCAAGAATAAAACATTGATCCAGAGACGGGTTTCCACTACGCAGACGAACGGCACCTTCCATCGAAATACTCCTTTTTCACACGCTCTTACGGGGTGGTCTGGGTCGATTCCGCATCCCCGGAATCCTCGGATTCATCCTTCTACGATACTTCACAATCAAGGATATTACAAATCAATTTCGCAATATCGCATTTGATTTATTACAATGCAATCCCTCCCTTGAACATCACAAATAAAGCCTGCAATGAACCGCCCCGGATATCAACAGATATTCCGGGGCGGTTCATGAAATCCAAACTTTGTTGAAGGAAACGATATTCCTCTTTGTCTCAATCCGCGTCGGAAGCCTTCGCATCTCCTTCATGTCGGGCCAGACCCAGCCGATTCAGGATTTTCCGCACCCGATGGCTCCGACGATCCGGCACGCCCGTGTCGCGCACAAAAATGAAATAAAGCGCCGGAATCACATACAACGTCAGAAATGACGCGAACGTCAATCCGCCGACCACCCCCATGCCGCAGCTCGAACGCAGTTCCGAACCAAGACCGGTCCCGAGCGCCATCGGCAGCATCCCCGCCACCGAGGCGATGCTGGTCATGACGATCGGACGGAATTTCGACTGCGTCGCCCGCAGCATCGCCTGATGCGTCGGCACGCCGGACTGCACCAATGCCGCGCATTCATCCATGATCAGAATCGCGTTGTTCACCACGATTCCAATCATCATCACCCCGCCGAGCAACCCCATCATCGACATCGACATTCCGGTCAGCCACAGCGTCGCGTACATCCCGAGGAACCCCAGCGGCACCGTGAACATAATCAGCAGCGGCCGCGTCCACGATTCCATGATCGCCGCAATCAGAAGATAGGTCAAGACCGTCGCCAGCGCAATCACGTGAATGAATTCAGTTGCGGTTTCATTCATCAATTCCACGTTGCCGCTCATGCGCACCCCGTATCCCGGCGGCAGCGCCTGGCGCGCCATTTCGCCGATCGTCGACGAAACCGTCCCCAGCGCCATGCCCGGAGCGGTATTGGCATACAACCACATGGTCCGGACCTTGTCATAACGATTCACGACCACGGGGCGGGTATCCTCCCGGATTTCGGCAAGCGTTTCGGTTCCGAGGGGATTGTTGTCCTTGAGCGCCGGGGCGGTCTGGCGGAGCTGTTCCTCGCCGTACTCCTTCTGATTCTTGACGCGGATGTCGAAGGTGCGCGCTCCGGAACGGTAATCGCCAACTTCGATGCCGTCAAGCGAACCAAGCAGATATTCATACAACTCCTCGGCGGAGATGTTCAAATTCTGCAACACCGTGCGGCGCGGCACGATATTGAGGTTTGGTTTGCGCTCCCGGCGGCTGGAGTCGAGGTCGCGGGTGATGCCGAGTGCGGGTAATTTTTCCATGAGCTCCATTTCCGCGCCCTCAAGCACCTCCAGATCGGGCCCGTTGAGCACGCACCGGATCTCGGCGCCGCTGCCGCCGAAGGTCGCCGGAATCGACAGCGTCACGCGGCAGTTGTCAAGATAATCGAGTTCCTTGCGCAGAACGGCCTGCAGATCGTAAATCGATTCCTCACGTTCGAATTTCTTCGTGGTCTGCAAATTGATCTGCCCGAGGTAGACCGCCGAACTGACCTGACCGCTGCCGCCGTCGGAGTTGCCGATCATGATGGCCATGCCCTTGATGAAATCATATTTCTTCAAATGATCGGCAGCTTCGCGCACCA
This sequence comes from uncultured Victivallis sp., assembly GCA_944389815.1. Classification (GTDB taxonomy): domain Bacteria; phylum Verrucomicrobiota; class Lentisphaeria; order Victivallales; family Victivallaceae; genus Victivallis. The sequence continues at coordinate 21,317 of CALXNS010000035.1, forward strand.
GTTTGTCGGTCGTCTCCAGATTGTAGTTGGTCGGAAATTCGAATTTGATCCGGATATCCCCCTGGTCGCAGAACGGCAGGAAGGACAACCCCACCTGCGGCACCACCAGAAAATAGATCGCCGCCGAAAACGCCACCACCGCCAGCATCAATTTAATCGGGTTGCGCGCGGTCCATTCGATGCTGCGGTCAAACTGCCGGCAGAGCCAGTCGTAACCGATGTCCCACGGACGGAACATCGTCTGCAGAAAACTCTTTTTGTCCGGATCGCCCGTCTTTTCCTTGAGCAGCACGCACACCAGAATCGGCGTAAGCGTGAAGCTGATGAAGAGCGAAACCAGCGTCGCGCCGACCATCACCCCCGCGAACGGAACCATCATTCCGCCGATCCGGGAGGTCATCATCATCACCGGGACGAAAACCACCACGTTGGTCAATGCACTGGCCGAAACCGCCGCGACCACTTCGCCGGTGCCTTTTTCGGCCGCCTCCTTGATCGGTTCGCCGCGGTCGAGATGTTTGAAGATATTCTCGATCACCACGATCGAATTCGTGACCAGCACGCCGACCGAACACCCCAGCGACAACAGCGTCATGATGTTGAACGAATAATTGAAATACGCCATCAGTGCGAAGGTCACGATCACCGAAATCGGCATCGAAATCATCACGATGAACGTCGAACGCGGTTCATGCAGGAAGAGAAAGAGCAGTACCGCCGTCAATACGATCCCGGTGACGATGCTGCTCCAGGTGTCGTCCACCGACGCCTGAATGAATGCGCCGGAATCCATGAACCAGAAAAGCTGCATTCCGGACGGCAGTTCGCCGTTCGCCACCAGGGAATTGAACCGTTCCCGGATGCCGTTGATCACCTCGATGGCGTTGGCCTCGCCCTTCTTGACGATGTTGAAGCGGGCGGCGGGCTGGCCGTTCACATAGGCCTTGCTGCGCACTTCGCGGCTCATGAGTTTGACGTCGGCGACGTCGCGCAGATAGACGCGGCGGTTCTGAAATTTACCGATCTCCAGCGCCTTGATCTGTTCGAAATCCTTGAAGTCGCCGTCGAAGGTCACATTCTTCTCGCCCTTGTCGAACTGAATGCGCCCGAGCGGCTTGCGAACGTTGTTCTCCCGCAGTTTATTGACGATGTCGGTGATCGAAAGATTCATCGCCGTCAATTTTTCGCGGTCGATCAGCACATGAATCTGCATCTCGTTGGCGCCCTGCACCCGGACTTCACCGACGCCGGGCACCGAGGAGAAACGGTCCGCGATCACATCGTCGGCGTAATCGTAGAGGTCATCCTGCGTCCGGTCGCCGACGAGAAAAATCTGCGCAACCGAGGTCGCATTGGTGTCGATCTTGCGGATCGTCGGTTCGTTGGCCCCGTCCGGAAAATCCTCGCGGATGCGGTTGAGCGCCTCGCGGATGTCGGTGGCCGCGACATCGACGTCGGTTCCCATGTTGAATTCCAGCTGAACTCGCGCCTCGTCCTCGATCGACACGCTGGTGATGTGTTTGATGCCGTCCAGAGAGGAGACGGCATCCTCAATGCGTTTGGCGATTTCAACTTCGATCTCCGTCGGACTGGCGCCCTGATATTCGCAGCGCACCAGAACCACCGGCACTTCCATGTTCGGAAGCAGATCGATGCTGATCTTCGGATAAAGACTCATCCCGATCATCACCAGAACGATGATCAATGCCGTCATGGCGATCGGGCGGCGGACGGACCAGTTGCTCAGAAACATCCCGCGCCTCCGTTATTTCGACCCGACCGCCTGAAGCAGCGCGCCGTTGTTCACAAAGGTCTGGCCGGTGATGACGAAACGCTCGTTCATGAGTTCCGCGGCGTTGACCACTTCGACGTAACTGCCGTCGACGATCCCCCGTGTCACGTCGAAACTCTTCGCCCGGTTGTCGTCGTCAACCGCGTAGGCGATGTAACGGTCGCCCGCCCGCTGCAGCACGGCGTCCGCCGGCAGTCCGTAGGCCTCCTTCTCCTCAAGGATGATGCTCAGATCGCACAGCGTGCCGCTGACCAGGACGATTTCCGGCGGAACCTTGATCTTGAGCTTGAAGGTCCGGCTCTCCGGATCGATGCTCGGCGCCTTGTAGGTCACGACGCCGCTGCCCAGCTCCCGGGTGCCGTCGAGAAAACGGACCAGAGTTTTTCCCTCCTCGATCAACGAGTAATACGCCGCCGCACTGA